>CALRPK020000144.1:0-5552 GCA_943370015.1 Paracoccus haematequi | reverse complement strand
AGCCGAAGACCACCCCGACAACGGCCGAAAAGCAAAAGGCCAGCACCACCACCGAAAAGCTGGGCGTAAAGGGGATCGCCATGAACACCGATCCGCCATAGGCCAGCCCTAGACCGACCGCGATGCCGATGACGCCGCCGAGGATCGACAGCACCACGGCCTCAACCAGAAACTGCGTCAGCACTTGGCCCGATGTCGCCCCCACCGCCAGCCTGATGCCAATTTCGCGCGTCCGTTCGGTGACCGAGACCAGCATGATGTTCATGATGCCGATCCCGCCCACGAGAAGGCTGACCGCCGCGACGGAGGACAGCATCCCCGCCAGCACCGAATTGATGGAGTTCAGCATTGACGCGATTTGCTTCATGTCGGTCACGCTGAAATTGTCCTCTTCGCCCAAGGCGATGCGGCGGCGTTCGCGGAGAAGCGTCTCAATCTCGCGGATGCCGCGCTCGGATGTCACATTGGGGGCCAGGGTGACGCCGATACTGTCCACTGTGGTGCCACCAGCCAAGCGGCGCTGCACAGCGCGGACGGGCATCCAGACGATGCTGTCTTGATCCTGCCCGAAGGTGCCCGCCCCTTTGGGCGACAAAAGGCCGATCACCGAACAGGCCACCCCTTTGATGCGGATGGTCTGATCGATGGGATCGCCGCTTCCGAACAGCGCCTTTCGCACCGTCTCGCCGATCACGCAGACGGCGGAACCGGCCTTTTCCTCGACCGGGGAAAACACCCGCCCCTTGGCGATGGTCCAGCCGCCGACCGCCAGCTGCGCCGAAGCAACGCCGTTCACGCTGCTTTGCACGTTCAGATTGCCCGACACGACCGTCTGGCTGGTCTGCACCTGCGGCGAGACGGAGCCGATCACCGACAGCCGCGCCAGCGCCTCGGCATCGCGCAGGGTAAAGCGGGGCGAGGTGTCGCGCGTGCCCGGTCCCATCTGCCGTCCCGGACGGATCGACAGCACGTTGTTGCCAAGGCTGGCGACATTGGCCGCCACTTGGGCGGACGATCCCTGACCGATGGTGACCATGGCGATGACGGCGGCGACCCCGATCACCACGCCCAGCACCGTCAGGAAAGAGCGCAGCTTGTTGCGGATGATGGCGCGAAAGGCCAGTCGGACGGTTTCCCACAGCATCAGGCAGCACGCTCCTTCACCGGTTCGTCGCGGGTGATCTTGCCATCGGTGAAAACCACCAGACGGCGGGCATAGGCGGCGATGTCTTCCTCATGCGTGACCATGACGATGGTGATGCCGTCATCCCGGTTCAGCTTTTGCAACAGGGTCAAAATCTCATGGCTGCGCTGGCTGTCGAGGTTCCCGGTCGGTTCATCCGCAAGGATCAGCATCGGATCGCCCGCCAAGGCGCGGGCAATGGCGACGCGCTGTTGCTGGCCGCCGGAAAGCTGCGACGGATCATGATCGCCACGGCCTGTCAGCCCCACCTTGTCCAGTGCCGCCCGCGCCCGGGCGCGGCGTTCGTCTGGCGGCAGGCCTTTGTAGATCAGCGGCAGTTCGACATTCTCCAGCGCCGTGGTGCGGGCCAAGAGGTTGAAGCCCTGAAACACAAAGCCAAGGAAATTGCGCCGGATCAATGCGCGTTGGTCATTGTCCAGGGCTTGGATTTCCGCGCCGTCGAACAGGAACTTGCCCTGCGTCGGACGGTCCAGACAGCCGATGATGTTCATCGTGGTCGATTTGCCCGAGCCTGACGGCCCCATGATCGCCACGAATTCACCGCGCTGGATGGTCAAGTCCACATTGTCGAGGGCGCGCACCAGCGCTTCGCCGCTGCCATAGCTGCGGTAAATGCCCTGCAACTGGATCAAGGGGGCGGTCATCGCACAACGCTCTGGTCGGTGATGACGGCATCCCCTTTGGCGAGCGTGTCCGAGGTGACAGCAGAATGGGTGCCGTCGCTGTCCATCACGCTGACCGCAACCTCAACCGGGGCACCGCCTTGCAGCACCCAGACCGAGCGGCCCGTGCCGGTGCCCTGATCGCCGCCGCGTGGTCCGCGCGGCATGATGAAACCGATCAAGCCCCGCCCGCCGCTGCTGGAGGTTTCCTGCACCGGCGGCGCATAGCGCAGCGCGGCATTCGGGACCAACAGCGCATCGGCGCGTTCCGATACGGTGATCACCGCCGTCGCCGTCATGCCGGGGCGCAGCAGGCCTTCGGGATTGTCCACCGACAGGATCGCCTTGTAGGTCACGATATTGTCGGTTTCTTCAGGCGCTTGGCGGACTTGGGTGATGGTGGCGGGAAAACTGCGGTCGGGGTGGGCGTCGACGGTAAAGACCGCCTTTTGCCCCACAGCGACACGGCCAATGTCGGCCTCATCGACATCCACGCGCAACTCCATCCGTTTCAGGTCTTCGGCCAGCGTGAAAAGAACCGGCGTGTTCAGGCTGGAGGCGACGATCTGCCCCGCCTCAACCGCGCGGTTCAGCACGATGCCGTTGACGGGCGAGCGCAGAACGGTCTTTTCCACATCGGCGATGGCGAGTTCCAGATTGGCCTCGGCCAAGGTCAGATCGGCGCGGGCGATGTCGACGGCGGCGGCGGCGCGGGCGGCGGCGGCCTGAAAGCTGACCAGCGACTGACGGGCCGAAACGCCACGACGGTCCAACTCTTGCTGCTGAGTCAGGTTCGCCTCTGCCTCTGCCGCCGAAGCCTCGGCCTGCTCCAGACGGGCTTTCGCCCCGGCCAATTGCGCCTCGGCGTTGGTGCGTTGGGCCTTGACCTTGGTGTCATCCAGCCGCGCCAACACTTGGCCCACGGTGACGGGGGCGTTGAAATCCACCTCGACCGAGGCCAGCGTGCCCGACAGTTCCGATGACACATCCACCTGCGTCGTAGGTTGCACCGATCCTGTGGCGGTGACGGTCACATTCAGGCTGCCGATGGAGGCGGCTTCGGTGGTGTAGGTGATGCCGGGGCTGGCGGCCTGACCTTGCCACCACCAGCCAGCCCCCGCCGTCAGTGCCAGCACCAGCGCCACGACCCAAGGCCAGCGACGGCGCTTGCCCTTGCTTCGGGCAAGAATGGCAGAGAGGTCAGGGCTTGCGGTGGACGGCGCGGTCATGAAATCGGTCTTTCGTCAGGGCATGCCGGGCCGAGTAGGGGGCCGGTGCATATGCTACGCCCTGACGTGGATCATCCGTCGCCGGTTTCCAACCCGATCAGAAGAAAATGTCGCCCAGATCGTCCTTTGCGGCCGTTTGCGCGCCGGATTGTGATGGCGCGTGTGCGGTTGGGGCCTCGGCTTCGACGCCAATCAGCGCGTCATGCAGGTCGCGTTCGGATTGCATGGTGTAGCGGCGGCGAATCTCGGCCAGCACGGTGGCGGCGGGGCTGTCGGCAATCACCGGCAGGCCGGGTGGGGGCAGGGCGGCCATCCGAGCCTGCATGACCAGCGATGCGGCGGCCACATCCTGCAAGCTGGCGTGATAGCCCGACATCGTATCCCGCGCCCCGCCCAAGGATTGGCCAAGGCTGTGGTCGGTGCTGCGGCAGACCTCGACCGCGCCCGAAAAGCAGGCGTCGATCCCGGCAAGCTGTGCCTGCAAGGCCCCGGCATTGGCCAGAAAACCCGCGAGCAACGCGCGCAACTGGTCGATGCGGTCCGATCCGGTCAGGGTCAGTTGATCGCGCGTCCGGTCCAGCGCCACTTGCAGCCGCGCTGTGATGGCGTCGCTTTCATCCGTCAGATGGCGCAGCCATTGCGCGAGTTCGCGCAACGACCGACCCTCTTCGCCCAGCTTGGCGCAGATCAGCACGGCATTCAGTCCTGACAGGCGCACTTGGTGCGAGATTTGGCGCAGCCGGGATTCCTGCATCAGAATCTTTTCGACCTGCACCCGCACATCCGACGCCATGCTGTCCAGATGGCCCAGATTGTCGCGCACAAGGTCCAGCCGCGCATCGAGCTGACCTGCCGTGGCGGAGCCGAGGTTCAGCATGACCACCCGTTCGCCCGCATGGCCAAAGTAGAAATCCGTCGCGGTTTTCAGCGCATCCCGCGCGCCATCCAGCACCGCCGCGATACCGGCCACGGCCTCTGAACCCTCATAGCGCGCTTCGGTCAGGGCGGCTTGGGCCAGACGGTCGGCGAGTTGGACCAACAGCGCCTCGGTCGCGCCGTCCTCTGCGTGCTGCGACGACAGGGCCACGATCTCGCGCACGCGTTCCAGCCGCTGGCGTGTGGCATCGCCCGATTGCAGGCCGACGACCAGACGCGACACTTCGGCGAAGATGCCGCGCATCCGCACCGCCACCGCGTCCGAGGTGCGCAGAAGTTCGTCCTGACCGTCATGCACGGCTTGGCCTTGCGCGGCAAAGCGGGCCAGCGCGGGCAGAACCTCTTGTTTCAGGGCGGTTTGCAGGGTGACTGTCACCTCATCCATCGCGATCAGGCGGTTCAGGATGCCCGACATCGCCGATTTCACGTCGTAAAGGCTGCCCTCTGCCTCGGCCACCATGTCGCTGAGACGTTCAAGAAAGGCCGTCACCTGCGGGCGCGGTGGGATCAGGCGGCTGGCCTGAATGCGGGCATTGATTGACACATTGGCGATGGTGCGGACCACGCGGTCCATATCCTCGACCTCGACCCGGACAGAGCGGACCACCCGGCGCAACCCGGCGCTGCCTTGCAGAAAGCTGTCAAAGTCGCGCTCAATGGCGGTCAGTTCGGTTTTGGTCACCGACACGAGGTCAAGAAGCTTGGCGCCCTGTTCGGGGCTGAGCTGGCCCTGCATCTGGGCAAAAAGCCCCTGCATGGCGCGGATCGCGTCCACAGCGGTTTCCAGCCGCGTTCCCGCCGTGACAAAGGTGCTTTCCGTGCGCGACAGCACCCGGTCCAGCAAGCCTTGCACCGGGTCAGAGTCTTGCGCGGATAGTCGGGCAAAGGCCGTCATGCGGCACCGACACGGCGGTTGCGGCCAAAGGCCATGATCGCGGCGGCCATCTTGTCCAAGGGCACCGTTTGCGCGGCACCGCCCATCGCCACGGCCTCGCGCGGCATGCCGTAGACGACGCAGCTTGCCTCATCCTGCGCGAGGGTGGGTGATCCCATCGTCCGCATCTCGACCATGCAGCGCGCGCCATCATCGCCCATGCCGGTCAGGATGATCCCCATGGCATTGGCCCCCGCCGCCGTCGCGGCAGAGCGGAACAGCACATCGACCGACGGGCGGTGGCGGCTGACATAGGCCCCGTTCAACACCTGCGCGCGATAGGAATTGCCTGTGCGTTTCAGCAACAGGTGCTGGTCGCCGGGCGCGATCAGCACCTGTCCTTGGGTCACGGTCTGGCCATCCACCGCCTCGGAGACAGTCATGGCGCTGCCCTTGTTCATCCGGTCGGCAAAGGTGCGGGTGAAGCCTTCGGGCATATGTTGCACGATCAGGATGCCGGGCGCATCGGCGGGCAGGGCCTCAAGTACCACGCGCAAGGCCTCGGTCCCACCGGTCGAGGCACCGATGCAGATGATCGGTTCGGTCACCGGCACCGGGCGCAGCGCATTGGGCGGTGGCAGGATTTC
>CALRPK020000143.1:0-5580 GCA_943370015.1 Paracoccus haematequi | reverse complement strand
CGCCCGACCTTGCCATCGTGGTGCCGGTGTTCTTCCAAGGCCGTCTGGTGGGTTTTGCCGGGAATACCGCGCATCATGTGGATATTGGCGCCGCCACGCCGGGGTTGATCATCGACGTGCCCGATGTCTTTGCCGAAGGGATGCTGTTCGCTGGGACGAAACTCTACCGCAAAGGCGAACCGAACAACGCCATGTGGAACTACATCCGCCGCAACAGCCGCGCGGCGGGGCAGTTGGTGATGGATATTGAGGCGCAGGTTGCCTCGGCCCGGTTGGGGGCCAAGCGGTTCGTCGAACTCTTGGAGAAATACGGCGAGCCGCTGGTCTTTGCCGCCGCCAATCAGTTGATGGATTACGCCGAACGCATGACCCGCCAGCGCATCAGCGAAATCCCGGATGGCGACTACACGGCCGAAGGCTGGCTCGATGACGATGGCCGCAACCGCGACCGTCAGTTGAAGGTCAAGGTGACGATCCGTGTCCGGGGGGATGAGGTGGAGGTGGACCTGACAGGCTCTGCCGACCAGACCCCCACCGCCTATAACGTGCCGTTTGAGGGGTCGACCAAGGTTGCCGCCTATGCGGGCTTCCGCAAACTTCTGCTGGACGCCGCGACGTCCGACCTGCGGGTGCCGTCGAACGAAGGCTCTTTCCGCCCGATCAAAGTGACCGCGCCCTTGGGGTCGATCTTCAACCCCAAAGCCCCGGCGAGTGCTGAGGCGCGCTTTACGCAATGCAACCGGATGATTGACCTGATTATCCGCGCGCTCGCCCCCGTCATGCCGGATCGCGTGATTGCGGGTTCTTCCGCCTCGATCAGCTTTGCGGCCTATTCCGGGGTGCGGCCCTCGGGCGATTACTGGGTGTTTTTGGAAGTGAACGAGGGCGCTTATGGCGGGCGGCCTCGGTCCGATGGTCCCGATTCCATCGACAACCTGATGGCCAACACCCGCAACAACCCGCTGGAAGATCTGGCGATGCACATCCCGATGATCTGCGACCGCTATGAGTTGCGCGATGATCTACCGCCGGGGGCAGGGGAGTTTCGTGGCGGGATTGGCGTGGTCAAATCCCAACGCGTGCTGACCCCGGCCTTTATCACCCACGAATCCGAACGTCACACGGATGCGCCTTGGGGCATCTTTGGCGGGCATGACGGCACGGTGGGGCGCTGCACCATCACCAACCCAAACCGCCCCGGCGAGGTGCGGGACATGTATTCCAAATTCTCAGGGCTAGAGGTGCAGACCGATGATGTCATGACTTATTATAGCCCGAATGGCGGCGGCTATGGCGATCCCTTGAACCGCCCGCCGGTCAAGGTGTTGGAGGATGTCTTGGACGGCTTTTGTCCCTTGTCCCATGCGCGGGATGTCTATGGCGTGGTGGTGGACCTGACGGCGGAAACCGTGGACATGGCCGCGACGGATGCCCTGCGTGCCGCGATGCGGCAGGGGTGACCCGACGACGGGATGCCGCAATGCTCCCCAAAGGCAGGCATCCCGAACTTCGGCCCGCGCGTTGCGGGCCGTTTTCTTGCGTCATGACCGGCCACGATAGCTGCATCCGCGCCTGACTATTTCCCTGTGGCGTGAATACCTGCGACCAATGTGACAAGGCAAGTGGGGAATGCAGCATGACCGGACGCGATCTTGAGGGGCTTTTGGTCGTCGCCTTGGAACAGGCGGTCGCCGCCCCTTTGGCCACGGCGCGGCTGGCCGATGCGGGCGCACGGGTGATCAAGATCGAACGGCCTGAGGGTGATTTTGCCCGCGGCTATGACCGTCTGGTGCATGGCGAAAGCGCCTATTTCGTCTGGCTGAACCGAGGGAAAGAGTCGATCTGTCTGGACCTGCGCCAACCCGGCGATCTGGCGATCCTGCACCGGATGGCGACGCAGGCGGATGTGTTCATCCAGAACCTCGGTCCCGGTGCGGCCGACCGGCTGGGGCTGGGGTTTGACGCGCTGCATGCGGTCAATCCGGGGCTGATCCATGTCTCGATCTCTGGCTACGGATCTGACGGTCCCTATCGCGACCAAAAGGCCTATGACATGCTGATTCAAGGCGAGAGCGGGTTGTTGTCGATCAACGGCACCGCCGAAGGCGCGGCGCGGGTGGGCATCTCGGTCTGTGACATCGCGGCGGGCGAGAATGCCTTTGCCGCCATCCTGCAATCGTTGCTGGCGCGGGGCCGCACCGGGAAGGGGCGGGCGGTGGAGGTGTCGCTCTTTCACACCATGGCCGATTGGATGAACGTCCCGCATCTGCAAGCCGCCTATGGCAACGCGCCGCCTGCGCGGGTTGGTCTGCAACATCCCACCATCGCGCCCTATGGTGCCTTTGCCTGCGCCGATGGGCGGCAGGTGCTGTTGTCGGTGCAAAGTGACCGGGAATGGGCGGCTTTGGCGGCCAAGGTTTTGGGCCAAGCCGACCTTGCCACCGATCCGCGCTATGCCACCAATGTCGCCCGCGTGGCGCATCGGGATCAGATTGACGCGCTGATTGCGCCCGTTCTGGCGGAGCTGGACCGGGAGGCCGCGATGGCCTGCCTCAGTGCGGCGGGCATCGCCTGTGGGCGCTTGTCTGACCTTGACGATTTGGCGCAGCATCCGCAGGCGCGGAGGGTCATTGTGGGCAGCCCCACTGGCCCGGTCGAGATGATGGCGCGGGGCTTGCGCTTGCCCGAAGGCGCCATCGCAGCGGGGGATGTGCCGGCGCTGGACCAGCATGGGGCTGCGCTGCGGGCGGAGTTTGCGGAATGAACCAACGGGGGACCCCATGGCACGACATCTGATCACCGCCGCCGCCCAGATGGGGCCGATCTCACGCGCCGAGACCCGCGCCGATACCGTCCGCCGTCTGCTGGATATGATGCACGAGGCAAAGGCACGCGGGGCGGATTTGGTGGTGTTCACCGAACTCGCCCTGACCACCTTCTTCCCGCGCTGGATGATCGAGGATGAGGCGGAGTTGGACAGCTACTATGAGGCGTCCATGCCCTCCCCCACCACGCAACCGCTGTTTGATGCGGCGGTCAAGCTGGGGATCGGCTTCAACCTTGGCTATGCGGAATTGGTCGTTGAAGGCGGGGTGAAGCGGCGCTTCAATACCTCGATCCTTGTCGACAAGACGGGGCGCATCATCGGCAAATACCGCAAGGTGCATCTGCCGGGGCATGCCGAACCGCAACCGGGGCGGGCCTTTCAGCATCTGGAAAAACGTTACTTTGAACCCGGTGATCTGGGCTTTCCGGTTTTCCGGGGCTTTGGCGGCATCATGGGCATGGCGATCTGCAATGATCGGCGTTGGCCGGAGACCTACCGCGTCATGGGCTTGCAGGGCGTCGATATGGTCATGCTGGGCTACAATACCCCCTTTGACCACACGGGGGATGAGGCGGTGAACAGCCTGACCCTGTTCCACAATCACCTGTCGATGCAGGCGGGGGCCTACCAGAACGCCACTTGGGTGGTGGGCACCGCCAAATGCGGGACGGAGGAGGGGTCCAAGATGGGCGGCCAAAGCGTGATCATCGCGCCCTCAGGCGAGATTGTGGCCCAAGCTGTGACGGTGGAGGATGAGGTGATCACCGCGAAATGCGATCTCGATATGGGGCGCATCTACAAGGAGACGATCTTCAACTTCGCTCGCCACCGCAGGCCCGAGCATTACCGCTTGATCACCGAACGCACCGGGGCGATTCTGCCGCCGGAGTGATCCGGGCGCTTTTCCATGTGAAAACCGCAGACCCCGACCGAAAGCCGGGGTCTTTTGCTTTTGCCGGGGCAGAGCCTGCGGATATTGCATGAAACCAGCTATCCCCTGCGGCGATGGATCGGGCGTTCTCCCTGCCGTCTGGGCATGGCGGCTGCGGAAAAGCCCTTAATTCGTTGCCCCTTGCCGGTCACTCTTCAAGGTGGGCAGCGCGCCGCGCAGCGGGGGGCAGCCACAAGCGGTATGCAAAATCCGCTTTGGCCTTGGGCGCGGCCATGTCTCAATCACGCCAACATTGGGCCGCGGGACGGACCCGACCAAAAGGGAGTGATCGGCAATGATACGGGTGGGCGTTGATGTCGGCGGCACGTTCACGGACCTCGTGCTGGAACGATCCGAGGCCGGGGGACGGCAGCAGGTCTATACGCATAAAGTCTCCAGCACCGTGGCCGACCAATCCATCGGCGTGGTCAAGGGCGTGGTGGAGTTGTGCGCCATCGCGGGCGTCGGGCCGGGGCAGATTGATGCGCTGTTTCACGGCACCACCGTCGCCACCAACATCGTGATCGAACGCAACGGGGCCGAGGTGGGGATGATCACCACCAAGGGCTTCCGCGATATCCTGCACATGGCGCGCCACAAGCGACCGCATAACTTTTCGCTGCAATTCGATGTGCCGTGGCAATCCGCGCCGCTGATCAAACGCCGCAACCGGATCGTGGTGGATGAGCGCATCTTGCCACCAGAAGGCCGGGTGGAAACCAAACTGGCCGAAGATCAAGTCGAACGCGCGGCGGAACTCTTTGCGGAACGCGGGCTGGAGGCGGTCGTGATCGGCTTTCTGTTCAGCTTCCTGAACAATGACCACGAACTCCGCGCCGCTGAGATTGTGCGCCGCGTGATGCCCGATGCCTTTGTCTGTGCCTCCTCTGAGGTCGTCAGCGCGATCCGGGAATATGAACGCTTTTCCACCGCCGCGATGAACGCCTATATCGGCCCCAGAACCCGGCGCTATCTGGACAACCTGCAACGCCGGTTGGTTGAGGCTGGGGTGACTGCCCCCGTCCGCATCATGCAATCCAATGGCGGCATCGGCACGGTGGAACAGGCCAGCCGCAATCCGGTGGGCCTGTTGCTGTCGGGGCCCGCTGGTGGCGTCATCGGTGGGCGCTGGACGGGTGAGGCTTGTGACCAGCGCGACATAATCACCATCGACATCGGCGGAACCTCTGCCGATATCAGCGTGATCCGTGAGGGTCAGTTGACCATCAAGAACCCGCGCGACACCGAGGTGGCGCATCTGCCGGTGCTGGTCCCGATGATCGACATTGACGCCATTGGCGCGGGCGGCGGGTCCATCGCCTATGTCGACAGCGGCGGCGCCTTCCGCGTGGGGCCGAAGTCGGCGGGGGCAGAGCCGGGACCGGCCTGCTATGGCAAGGGTGGTGTGCTGCCCACCGTGACCGACGCGCAGGTGGTGTTGGGTCGTCTGGACCCGGAGCATTTCCTTGGCGGCGGTCTCGCGATTGATCCGGCGCTGTCGGAACAGGCGATCCGCACGCATCTGGCGGACCCGCTGGGGCTGTCCGTCAAGGATGCCGCGCTGGGCGTGCTGCGCATCATCAACAACACCATGGCGCTGTCGATTGCCTCAAACTCCGTCGCGCGCGGGATTGACCCGCGCAACTACAGCCTGATGGCTTTTGGTGGTGCCGGGCCGTTGCATGGTGTGGCCTTGGGCGAGATTATCGCAGCCAAAAACGTGATCTCGCCGCTGCATCCCGGCATCACGGCGGCGATGGGGCTTTTGGTCACGGAACCGCGCTATGAATTCACCCAATCGGCGCTGACCATCCTGCAATCG
>CALRPK020000142.1:0-5597 GCA_943370015.1 Paracoccus haematequi | reverse complement strand
CGTTTCGTCGACCTCTGGATTGTCGGGGATGCTGAAGCGGTCCATCCAGTCGGCAGGAACCTCGGCATGCAGGGATTCGGCCCAGACCGCCTTGTAGGCCCCGCTGGACAGGCCGGGGATGTTGATCTGCAACTCTCCCGGCGGCATGTTGTGCCATGTGACAAAGGTCACCAACTTGTCGTCATTCTCGAACCCGTAGGTCCAGATTTTGTCGTGCTTCTGGTCGTTCTGGATCGAGGTGTCGAGGATGCGTGTCCCCAGCGTGCTTTCGGCGAGCAGGTCCAGCGCATCCTGACCCACGAAATCATAGCCCTGTCCGTCCGGCGCGGTGTAGCTGAGCCGGGCAGGGTGCTGCATGTCCACACCATAGACCGACGCTGCCCCCAACCCGACCGAGCCGATGTGGGCCTGAAGTTCCAACAGCACGCGGGTCTGTTCGATGCCGTAATGCCGATTGGTCAGGGCGTTTTGCCAGAATTTCTCAAAATCGGTATCGGTGCGCCCGTCCAGATCAATGCTGTGCGGATCAATGGTCACGCCAAGCGCGGCCTCGGCATCGACGTAATCCTGCAACGCCTCGGCCCGTGTGTAAGAGGCGACGTTGTAGCTGGACATGAAGACTTCGGGACGGGTGCCGCCCGCCGCCTCCATCGCGGCTTGCCAATCGTCGACGTGTTCGACCAGCGTGCCATAGGATCGGTCGATCCCCGTCGCATAGGGGGCGAAGCGGTGGTAGATCAGCATATCGACGTTGCGCAGGGTGTCCGGCGTCATCTCGGCGCGGATCGCCTCATCCTCGGGCGCGGCGCGGCCGACTTGGACGGCGATTTCCACATCGACACCCGCCGGGTTTTGGGCCGGGTCGGACAGCACTGCGGACAGGGTCTGCACCATCTCATTGGCCAGCCGACCGTATTCGGTGGCATGGGCCGTGCCGGTGCCAAAGGTGGAATAGTATTCGTTCCCGATCTCAAGGATCAGCCGGTCGGGCACGGTGCCCATGCTGCCGTCAAGGATGCGGCCCAAGAACCCTTGCAGATCGGCGCGCATCACATCCTCGCGCCCCAGATAGCGCACGGTGGGCAGCACGATGGACACGCCGGCATTGTATTGCTCGGCCTTGGCGAACAACTGGTCCAACCCGAAATCGACATCGCCATTCCACAGGTCGGGATAGCGCAGATCATAGCGGTCGGGCAGGTTTTCCGCCAAAGACCCGCCGGGCCAGCTGATCAGGCCGACAAGGCTGTCGCTCAGTTGCGAATCGAAGCGGTCAAAGGATTTGAAGCCGGTGTAGTTGTAGCCGAACACCCCCCGCGTGATTGGAACGCTATCGGGGACAATATGGGCGCTTCCAGTCGGAATGTTGACGGTAATCATGCAAAAACCCAAAGCAGCGCACAGGCGCGACGGCTGGGCTAAATGCTTGCCCAGATTGAAGGTTTTCGCCCCATACTCCCTTGTTCAGGGTAAGGCGTTTCGGATGGCAATTCATTAACTTTCGTTTCAGCCATACCTTTGTATGTCAAAACGCAGACGATGGTATGAGCGTCTATTTGGCGAAGGAAAGGCGTCTGACAGGACCACTGCGATGGCTGTCCATGGTCAGTTGGACTTGATCTTTCGCCCTCTCCCCCTAGCTGCGGCCAAGGCCGGGGGGCATAGGTCAGCCCGCATCCGACAGCTCGAAGGCAGCATGACAAACGAACGCCCAAGTATGACGCCCCATTGCGCGCTGCCTTGTGGGCAAGGGCGGTGTGGCCTGTGACTGATCCTGATGGCCCCCGATTTGGTCAAAGCCGCGCCGTGCCGTCCGGGCGATTGTCGCGACTGGCGGCGATGGGCAGTCTGGCCACGGGTATCGGCGGCGCGGTCTTGGCCCAAGGCGCGCGCAAGCTGGCGGCGGGGGAACGTCCGCGCCTGTTCGATCTCGTCCTGACCCCCGGCAACGCGCGGCGGGTGGCCGATCAACTGGCCCATCTGCGCGGGGCCGCGATGAAGATGGGGCAGCTTTTGTCGATGGACGCGGGTGAGGTGTTGCCCCCCGAACTCGCCGCAATCCTGTCGCGTCTGCGGGCAGAGGCCGACCCTATGCCGCCCCAGCAATTGCGCCGGGTGCTGGATCAGGCTTGGGGGCAGGGGTGGCTGTCGCGGTTCCAGCGCTTTGATGTGCGCCCCATCGCGGCGGCCTCGATCGGGCAGGTGCATCGGGCGCAGACGCGGGATGGGCGCGATCTGGCCATCAAGGTGCAATACCCCGGCATCCGCGCCAGCATCGACAGCGATGTGGACAATGTCGCCACCCTGCTGCGCCTGTCGGGGATGGTGCCGTCGCGGCTGGACCTGCGGCCTTTGCTGGAGGAAGCCAAGCGCCAGCTGCACGAGGAGGCCGATTACCGGCGCGAAGCGGCACAGATGCAGCGCTTTGGGGCGCTTTTGGCCGGGGACACGGCCTTTCGCGTGCCTGTCGCGCAGGCGGATTTCTGCACAGACACTGTCCTTGCGATGGATTACATCGACAGCCACCCGATTGAGGCGCTTGCCTCTGCCCCCCAAGACATACGGGACCGCGTGGCGGCGGATCTGATCCGGCTGGTTCTGGCAGAAGTGTTTGATTTCAACCTGATGCAGACCGATCCCAACTTTGCCAACTTCCGCTACAGCCCAGGTGATGGCCGGATCGTCCTTTTGGATTTCGGCGCGACGCGGTCCTTTGGGCCAGAGATCGCGCCGGGGATGCGGCAATTGCTGCGCGCAGGTGTGGCCGGGGAGGATGCCGGGGTGATGGCGGTGCTGGATCGTCTGGGCTTTCTGCCTGCGGATATGTCAGCCCCCAACCGCACCGAGGTGGCCGCACTCGCCCGCATCGGCTTTGCGCCGCTGCGGCAAGGCGGGGTGTTTGACTTCGCCCGCCGGGATTTCTTGGCCGAGATGCGGGACCGGGGCATGGCATTGGGGATGGACCGTGACCTGTGGCACGTCCCGCCGCCGGACCTGTTGTTCCTGAACCGCAAGTTCGGGGGCCTTTATCTGCTGGCCACGAAACTGGCGGCGCGGGTTGATCTCGACCCGCTGATCGCGCCCTTTCTGGCGGATTGACCTGTCACATCTGCAACAGCGTGGCATCCAATCCCCGCCGCGCGGCGCTGTCCAGCACGGCGGCGCGCAGGGTGGCGTTGCGGTGCAACAGGCGGCGGAACCGCGCCTCATCCAGCACCAAAAGCGTGGTATGGGTGATCGCCACCGCATGGGTCTTGCGGGTGCGGCGCGATAGCATCGAAAGTTGCCCGAACATTTCACCGCGCCCCAGCTTGATCTTTGATCCCGCCGTATCAAAGCCCACCGCGCCTGAGGCGATGAAGCAAACCTCGCGCGCCAGATCGCCCTTGCGCATCAGGATATCGCCGGGCTGGACGTAGCGGGTCCGCAGCGCGGCAGACAGGGCGTGCAAACTGTCGTCATCCATGTCGGAAAACAGCGGGAATTGCCGGACAAGGGCCGATTTCTGCACCGCAAGGTCAAGGGGCGGTCGCGCCTCGGCCAAGCGGCGTTTGTCGGTCAGTTCTTGTGTCAGCTTGCCATGCAATTCCTGCCCGATCAGCCCATCGGCGCGCAGGATGTCATATTCGCGCTCTTCCAGCCGCAGCGAGGTGCGCCGCAGAAAACGACGCTCCACCTCTTCGGCATAGCCGGGGTATTGCAAGCGCAGGCCATCAAGGGCGGTTTGCGCCTCTTCCTCGCGCCGTTTCAGCAATTCGTGCAGCAGGTCCGTCACCCGGCGGCCATGGATGCGGCGGATCTTGGTGTCGATATACTGGTGCAGGTCGCGCAGGATCAGGCGCTGCGTCAGCACGATTTCAAACCGATCCGCCGTCAGCCGCGCCAAGGTGCCCGACAGGCGCAAGCGGTTGTGCAGGATGGTGGCAAAGCGATAGCCGCGCCCCTGCGCCAAGGACAGCCGCCCGGCCGCGCGGTACGCATCCCGCCCGCCAAGGCGCGTGCGTTCGATCACCCGTTCCGCGTCCGACAGCATCCGTTCCGCCAGACCCGCCGAGATCAGGCGTTCGCGAAAGGCGTCAAGGATCATGTCCCGTTCCCGCCCCGCCAGTGCGATCAGGCCAAGGGTGATGCGGTCCTTGTCGGGGATGTCATCCGCAGCCTCGGCCCGTTCCATCGCACGGTCAAGGCGTTCGGCAAAGCGCTTCGCCTCGGACCGCACGATATCGCGGGTCAATTCATGGCTGCGGGCGGTTTCGGCCACCTCTTCGCGCACGGTTTGCAATGCGACGGCGATCACCTGATTGGACAGTGCCCGGTCGATGGGGGGCAGGCGGTCCAGCCCCATGAAGCCGATCATCCATCGCAGCGTGGTCCCCTGCACCAGCAGCGTGAACAGGGTGAACCCGGTGGCAAGGATGCCCACCTCGCGCTTCACATCGGGGGGCACGCGGAAGTTTTCCGACACCGCAAGCGCCAGCGCCAAGGTGACCGCCCCCCGCAACCCACCCCAAAGCATCGCCACGCGATAGGGCCGGTCGACGCGTGGCGACAGTTTCCACGCTGTCAGCGTGGGCAGCACGACATAGAGCATGAACAACCGCGCGCTTGTGGCGGCGATCACGACCACGACGATCAGGAACAGATCAAAGAACCGCACATCGGCCAGCAGGCGCGGCACCAGCACCGCGGCCAAAAGGAAGATCAGCGCCCCCGCCCAATGCGCCAGAACATCCCAGACCTCGCGCAGGTTGGTCCAGTTCTGCGGCGACATGCGCCCCGGTCCCATCAGGTTCAGCACCATCCCGGCCGCCACGACCGCGATCACGCCGGACACCCCAAACCCATGATCCGCCACCAGATAGGCGAGGTAGGGCAGGGCCACGCTGAACGACACCTGCGCCAGCGGAAACCGCCCCAGCCATGCCAGCACCGCCACCCAGACGCGCCCCAGCACCAACCCCACAAGGATGCCTCCGGCGATCAGGACCGGAAAGCCCACCAGCCCATCCCACAGCGTCGGGTTCGGCACGCCCAGCATCACGAAGGTCAGGAAGAAGCCAAAGAGGGCGATGGCCGCGGCATCGTTCAGCAGGCTTTCCCCCTCGGCGATGCGGGTCAGGCGTTGCGGCGCCGAGATGGAGCGAAACACCGACACCACCGCAGAAGGATCGGTCGTGGCAACGATGGACCCCAGCAGGAAACAGGCCGCCAGCGTCAGATCGGTAAAGGGCCGCAGCGCCAGACCGATGACAAATGTTGCCACCACCACCGCCAGCACCGCCATCACAAGGATGGGCACCCAGTCATCCACCATCCGCCGCAGGTTCAGGCCAAGCGCCACCTGAAACAGCAAGGTCGGCAGAAGAACGTAAAGGAACACATTGGCGCGGATGGAGAAATCCGTCAGCACCAGTTCGGGCAACCACGCCGCCAAGACCCCCAGATTGCGCGACAGATAGGCCAGCGCCAGCCCGATCAGCGTGCCAAAGATCGCCAGCACCACGGTATAGGGCAGGCGCAACCTGTCGGCCAAAGGCTCGGTCAGGCTGATGACGATGAACAGGGCAGCGACACTGCCGACAAGTGAGATGACATCC
>CALRPK020000141.1:0-5613 GCA_943370015.1 Paracoccus haematequi | reverse complement strand
GCCGCGTGACAGTTCTTCTGACACCACGACCATCGACGCCTTGGACAGGCCAAGCCCGCCGAATTCTTCCGGGATGGTCAGGCCAAATACGCCCATTTCGGCCAGTTGGTCGATGATCTCCATCGGGATCAATTCGTCCCGCAGATGCCAACCATGCGCATGCGGCGCAACCTGTTCGTCCGCAAAACGGCGGAACTGGTCGCGGATCATCTCAAGCTCGTCATCCAACCCTGTCGCGCCAAAGGTGGCGCGGCCATGGTTTTCGCGCATCAGTTCGACCAGCCGCGAACGGGCGGCAGCGGTGTTCCCTTGGGCCATAAGGGTTGCCGCCGCCGCCCCCGGCGGGCCGGGCGTCACGCGCAGGTCCTGCAGCCGCGCGATTTCACCCTGACTCATCGGAATGCCGCCATGGATCTGCGACAGGTATTCGCCAAAGCCGATTTGAAGGATCAGTGCCTCCATCTCGCCGAACTTGCCTTCGGCGTGGATGCGATTTGCCCAAGCATCCATCTGCCGCAGGGATTCCGTATAGGTGGCCAGCCATGCCAGCGCATGGGCGGCGAATTGGTGTTCTTCCAGCGCAGGGGCAGAAACCTTGCCCGCAACGGTCACCATAGAGCGCAGCGTTTCGCGGGCGTCGATGAAGATCGCCTCAACCTCTGGCGAGGCCGCAGCGGTCAGGGACAGAAGATCAGCCAAAAGCGGGGTCTGGGTCATCGTTTGGCCATCATGCGGCATGGTCTGTCCCTCGGGTCGGAATCGTTTCTGCAACTGCGAAAGACCTAGAGCGGTTTTGGTGGTGGGGCAAGAAGATTTCAAAAGGCGGCACAGTTGTGAATGAAAATGTCGCAGCCGTTTCGAGTGTCACGCCCGCTTCGGACCTTGTGGCGCGCTGCGGTGCACTCCACTCTGGGCGCGCTCGGGCAGGAGGGGTGATGGAGATTTTCGGGTTGGGTTTGACGCTGGCCGCCTTTGCCGCAGCGATGGCGGTGGCCATGGTTGCGGGCTTTGTCAAAGGTGTCGTGGGCTTCGCCATGCCGATGATCATGATTTCGGCGCTGTCCTCTTTCATGCCACCCGAACTGGCCTTGGCGGGTTTGATCGTGCCGACTCTGGTCACGAACCTGTCCCAAGCCCTGCGCCAAGGGATCATGCCCGCCATGCAAAGCGTCAAGGAGTATCGCTTGTTCCTGCGCGCGATGATCGTGGGCATCGCGCTCTCGGGCTTCGGGATGAAACTCTTGCCGACCGAGGTCCTCTTTCTGGCGCTGGGCGCGCCGATCACCGCCTATGCCGCGCTGCAACTGGCCGGGCGCAGCCTGACCTTCCGGGTCGAACATCGCCCGGCGGCGGAACTGACCTTGGGCGCGATTGGCGGGCTTTACGGTGGGTTCTCGGGCGTCTGGGGGCCGCCGATGCTGGTGTTCCTGATGTCGACAGGGACGGGCAAGGTCGAAACCGTCCGCGCGCTTGGGGTGTCGTTTCTGGTCGGTGCGTTGATGCTTTTGGCAGTGCATATCCAGACAGGGGTGGTGACGATCTGGACTTTTGCCTTTTCCTGCTTGCTGACCTTCCCGGCGCAAATCGGCATGCAACTGGGCTATTGGGCGCAAGATCGGCTGGACCCGGCGCGGTTCCGCTGGTGGGCGCAGGTGGTGCTGGTGGTCATGGGGCTGAACCTGATCCGGCGGGCGTTGTTCTGAGTTTCGCCTGCCGCGTTGCATTTGATCAAATTCCGCGCCATAACGGACCCGACCGTCAGGGACCGTTGAAAGATGACCACCGAGACCATCGCAGGCGTGCCACGCCACCGCCTAGACGCCCTCGCCTCGCGGGAGGCTGCGCGTTTTGCCCAAACCCGTCCCAAGGCGCTGGCGGCCTTGCAGGCCGGGGCAGGGCATTTCTTGAACGGCGTGCCGATGCATTGGATGCGCGATTGGCCGATGCCGCATCTGCCCTTGGTGGCAGAGGCCAAGGGCGCGACGATCACGGATATCGACGGCAACACGATTGACGACTTTTGCCTTGGCGATACCGGGTCGATGTTCGGCCATTCCCCCGCCCCCGTGGCGAAGGCGATCAAGGAACAGGCCGGGCGCGGGCTGACCTATATGCTGCCGACCGAGGCTGCCTTGGACGCGGGCCGACTGCTGACCGACCGCTTCGGTGATTTCCGCTGGCAGATCGCCACCACGGCAACGGACGCCAACCGCTTTGCCCTGCGTGTGGCCCGCGCTGTTACGGGGCGGCCCAAGGTGCTGGTGTTCAACGGCTGCTACCATGGCACGCTGGATGACACGATGGTGGAGTTGCGGGACGGCGTGCCCGCCAACCGCGCGGGCCTTGTGGGGCAGGTGCAAGACCTGACCCGCGCCGCGACGGTTTGCGAGTTCAATGACCTTGCGGCGGTTGAGGCGCTGCTCAAGACCGGAGAGGTCGCGGCGATCCTGACCGAACCCGTGATGACCAATTCCTGCATGGTGCTGCCCGCGCCCGGCTTCCTCGATGGCTTGCGTGCGCTGACCCGCCAATACGGCGCGCTACTGATCATCGATGAGACTCATACCCTCTCCACAGGTCTGGGCGGCTACACCGGCGTGCATGGGCTGGACCCGGATATCTTTGTCGTCGGCAAATGCGTGGCGGGGGGGATGCCCACCGCGGTCTGGGGGCTGCGTCCGCAAGTGGCAGCGGCGTTCAACCGCTATGACGCCGCGCGCGAAGGCGGTCATTCCGGCATGGGCACCACCCTTTCCGCCAACCCGATGCAATTCGCCTGCCTGCGCGCGACACTGGCTGAGGTGATGACGCCCGAAAACTACGCCCGGATGGAAAAGGGTGCCGCGCGTCTGGCCAAGGGGCTGTCGAAATCCATCGCCCGCCACAAAGCGCCGTGGCATGTGGTGCGCGTGGGTGCGCGGGTGGAATTCATCTGCGCCCCCGGTCCCTTGCACAACGGGGCCGAAGCCGCCCATGCCCATCAGCCACAGGTCGAGGCGGCCGTGCATACGGCGCTGCTCAATCGTGGCTGCCTGATCGCGCCCTTTCACAACATGATGCTGGTCAGTCCCGCCACAAAGACCGCCCAGATTGACCGCCTGATTGCGGCCTTTGACACCGTCCTGACCGACCTTTTCGCCTGAGAGTGCCATGACCAACCAAACCAGCCCCTCGGGCTCCACCGTCGCCGAGGCCGAAGCCTTCCTTGCCGCCCATCCCGAGATTGAGGCGTTTGATATCGTCTTGCACGATGCGAATGGCATCGGGCGCGGCAAGATCATCCGTCGGCACGAGCTTTTGCCATTCTACAAAAGCGGGCGGCATCTGCCGATCTCGATCCTCGGCCTCGATATCTGCGGCGAGGATGTGCATGAAACCGGGCTGATCTGGGATCAGGGCGATGGTGATCTGCGCGCTTGGCCCATCCCCGGATCACTCGTGCCGCTGCATGGCACCACCCCGCCGCGGGGTGAGGTGTTCATGTCGATGTATGACCTTGACGGCCACAAGATGACCTCTGACCCGCGCCACGCACTGCAAGCCCAAGTCGATGAGCTGGCGGCTGAGGGGCTTTATCCGGCGGGCGCCTTTGAGTTGGAGTTCTTCTTGCTGGCCAATGACCGTGGTCCGGATGGCAAGGTGCAGCCCGCCCGCGATGTGCTGGACGGGCGCGGGTCACATAAGACCGAGGTGTATAGCGTCGATCACCTACACGGGATGTTGCCGCTGTTTTCCGACATCTACGCTGCCGCCGGAAAGGCCGGGTTCACGGCAGAGACGATGATTTCGGAATATGCGCCGGGGCAGTATGAGCTGACGCTGCATTACCGAACCGACGTGATGCAGGCCGCCGATGATCTGATGCGACTGAAACGGATCGTCCGGATGCAAGCGCGGTTGCACGGCGTGACGGCCTGTTTCATGGCCAAACCGGTGGAGAAATACGCCGGATCAGGGATGCACTTCCACGTGTCCCTCTGCGATGCAGCGGGCAAGAACGTGTTTATCGAGGATGTTGAGGGGGATTGGTCCCCCACCATTCTGCACGCCTTGGGCGGTCTGCGCGCGACGATGGGCGAATCGATGCTGGTCTTTGCACCGCACGCGAATTCATGGCGGCGCTTTGCCAGCCAGTCTTACGCGCCGGTCAGCCCGACTTGGGGGGTGAACAACCGTTCTGTCGCCTTGCGCATTCCGGCGGGGGACATCAAGGCGCGCCGGATCGAGCATCGCCCGGCGGGGGTGGATGCCAACCCCTATCTGGTGGCAGCGACCGTGCTGGCCGGTGTACGCCATGGCATGAAGCACAAGATCGATCCCGGCCCGGAAACCAAAGGCAACGGCTATGAGGGCGGCCAAGACGCCCCGCCGATCCCCGCCGATTGGCGCATGGCCATCGACGCGGCGCAGCGGTCCGCCTTCCTGAAAGACGCCTTGGGAGAGGACATGCACCGCACTTTCACCGCGATCAAGGCGGCGGAATATGCGCGGGTGATGCGGACAGTGTCGGACGTGGACTACGATCTCTACCTGCACACAGTGTGACGATGGGTGGCGGTCAGGGCGCGTTGCCCTTGCCGCCATCCCGCGCGATCATTGCGGCATGGGTGCGGTTCTTGGCCCCCAGTTTGCGTGACAGGGTCTTGACGTGCAGCTTGACCGTGACCTCTTGCAGGTCAAGGTCACGGGCGATTTCCTTGTTCGACTTGCCCTCGCAGATGCCGCGCAGCACATCCGTCTCGCGCTTCGTCAGGCTGCCCAAGGCCCCGTCCAGCGGTTCTTCTTCCTGCAACAACGAAATCGGCGCGAACACCTCACCCGAGGCCATGATCTGCACGGCCGCGACCATGGAACGGGCGGCCAGTGTCTTGGGCACGAAACCGGCCGCCCCTTCGCGCAGGGCCGCTTCGGCCAGTTCGCGTTGCGTGGTGCCGGAGATGATAGCGACAGGCGTTCCCACCGCGATGGCCTTGGCGCGGGCCAGACCTTCGAAACCGTTCATGCCGGGCATGTTGTAATCCAGCAGCACCAGATCAAACCGCTGATTAAGCAGCGCCAACACCTCATCAAAGGTGCGCGCAGAATGCACTTCGCCCAACCCTTCGGCCAGCAGGAACGCGGCAAGCGTTTCGCGGACCAGATCGTGGTCATCGGCCAGCAATATCTTCATCGGGTCAAAACCCTCGGCACAGTCCACCCCCACAGCCTTATCTTCCGGCTGCCTTCGCCCTATACGGATTGGTTTCTGTCTAGAACGCAAGGCCCTTCTGGTCTAGCCTTGACGCGGAATGGTTGCATTGGGCGCAAGGTGATACCGTGACGGCGTGGATCAGGCCACCGGAATGGTTTAACAAGCCTGAAAAGTCACGGCTTTGGCGGCGCGGCCCGATTGCCGTCGCGATCTTCGTCTGTGTCGTGTCGATCGTGATGCTGGTGTCTGATGTGCGCAACCGTCTTGGCGCGCTTGAGGCGGCGAATTCCGACAACCTGCAATGGAACGTCATGCAAACCGAAGTGGAGGCGCTGCGCTTGCACCAAGCGGTTGTCGCAGCGATGCTCAGCGGTGGCGACTCCGGCAACCCGAAACCGGACGCGCTGGATGAGGTGCGGCGC
>CALRPK020000140.1:0-5621 GCA_943370015.1 Paracoccus haematequi | reverse complement strand
CTGGCCGGGCGCGTTCGGGGCGCAGGTCATCCATGTAGATGCCTTCCTGCGCCAGAAGGGTCAGCACATCCTGTGCCGCGCGGATCAGTTTGGCGACGTTGCGATCTTCCAGTGCCATGCGCAGGGCGCGGAAGCCGTCCTTGTCATCGGGGCCTTCGGGGAAGTTCAGCGCGCGCAGGAATTCCGCGATGCCCAGCGGCGGGCGCAGCTCATCCGCCGGGGTGCCGAGGGCCAGCGCGGGCTGTTCGTCGGCGGGTTGCGGGCGCGGGGCGGCCATGGCCGCTTTGCGATCCGCTGAAGGCACGGTCAGCGTGGCATCCCGGCGCGACTGGAAGGTTGCAGTTGCCTCTTTCGTGGCAGCGGTCAGTTCGTCGAATTTCTGTTCCACCACCGGTTTGATCGCGGCGGTGGTTTGCTGGTTCACCAGATAGGCGTTGCGCATCGCCTCGACGGTGGATTGCAGCCGCGCGGCCTCGGCCCGGAGTTCGCGGACAGAGCGCAGCGTGGTGACAGAGGCCCAGATCAGCGCCAAGGGCAGAAACACCACCAGCAGCGTCATCACAATGCCCAGAAGGCCGCGCCCATCGGTGGCGGGCAAAAGCGAGACATAGGCCACCACCGCCACGACCCAGACCACCGCCACCAGTTCCGCCGGGCCAAAACTGGCCACGGGTTCGGAGCGGGCGAAAACGCCCAGCGGTTCGGTCATGCGGTCCTGTTCATCGGACATGCGCGCGTGGTCTCCTGTGCGTCAGACGTAGCGGATGCTGACGATCTCATAGCTTTTCTGGCCGCCGGGGGTTTTCACCTCGACGCTGTCGCCTTCTTCCTTGCCGATCAGCGCACGGGCAATGGGCGAGCGGATGTTCAAGAGGCCGCGTTCGATGTCCGCCTCGGCCTCACCGACGATCTGGTAGGTTTTCTCTTCGTCGGTGTCTTCGTCGACGATCACGATGGTCGCGCCGAATTTGATCGCGCCCGAGAGTTTGGAGGGGTCGATCACTTCGGCCAGCGACAGCATCGCCTCAAGCTCTTTGACGCGGCCTTCGATGAAGGACTGTTTTTCGCGGGCGGCGTGGTATTCGGCGTTTTCCGACAGGTCGCCATGTTCCCGCGCCTCGGCAATTGCGCGGATCACGGCGGGCCGTTCGACGGATTTCAGCGTCTTCAGTTCTTCGTCCAGCGCGGTGAAACCCCTACGCGTCATCGGAATCTTTTCCATCGTCCACTCACGCAAATGACAAGGCCACGGCCTTCGTCAGGCAGTGGCGCTGTGCGGTCCCGTTTCGCGCACCTGACCCGACCGGGGTGCGAATTGCAAGGGGCCTTGGCGCTGCGGGTCGGGCTGGAGCGGGCTTTCCGCCACAAGATGCGCGGCGCAATGACGCTTTGCGACACTGTGATGCCGCGTCAAGATTGACCCCCGCGCGCGGGATGGGCTAGGGGAAGGCTGCACCGCGCCGTCAAGGGCGCAACTTTATTGCGCGCCGGGTTCGGTGGCGCTGCGGAAGGATGGAAGATGGCCGAGATCGTCCGGGAATCGATGGAATATGACGTCGTGATCGTCGGCGCCGGTCCGGCGGGCCTGTCGGCGGCGATCCGGCTGAAGCAGTTGGATGCCGACCTGTCGGTGGTGGTGCTGGAAAAAGGGTCCGAGGTCGGGGCGCATATCCTGTCCGGGGCCGTGCTGGACCCGTCGGGGCTGGATGCCCTGCTGCCCGAATGGCGCAGCATGGGTGCGCCGATCAAGACCGAGGTGGTTGAGGACAACTTCTACATCCTCGGCCCCGCCGGTCAGGCGCGTATCCCGAATTGGCCGATGCCGCCCCTGATGAACAACCATGGCAATTACATCGTCTCGATGGCGAATGTCTGCCGCTGGATGGCGGGTGTGGCCGAAGGCTTGGGGGTCGAGATTTTCCCCGGCATGGCGGCCAGCGCCTTGGTCTATGACGGCGACCGGGTGAAGGGCGTTGTCGCGGGGGAATTCGGGCTTGATCCGGCGACGGGCGAACCCGGCCCGTCCTATGAGCCGGGGATGGAGTTGCACGGCAAATACGTCTTCCTGTCCGAAGGCGTGCGCGGGTCTTTGTCGAAAGAGGTCATCGCCAAATATGACCTGTCCAAAGGCCACTGCCCGCAGAAATTCGGCCTTGGCATGAAGGAAATCTGGGAGATTGATCCCGCCAAGCATCGTCTGGGCACCGTGACCCACACGATGGGCTGGCCGCTGGGCGGCAACGCCGGGGGTGGGTCGTTCATCTATCACCTTGAGAACAATCAGGTCTATGTCGGCTTCGTGGTCCACCTGAACTACGAAAACCCGCACCTCTACCCCTACATGGAATTCCAGCGCTTCAAGCATCACCCGATGGTGGCCGAACTGCTGAAGGGCGGCAAACGCGTGGCTTATGGCGCGCGCGCGATTTCTGAGGGCGGCTGGCAGTCGATCCCGAAAATGACCGCGCCGGGTGTGGCGCTCTTGGGCTGCTCGGCCGGTCTGGTGAACGTGCCGCGCATCAAGGGCAATCACAACGCCATGCTGTCGGGCAAGGCCGCAGCGGAATCGGCCTATGCCGCGATCACGGCCGGGCGTCAGGGCGATGAGCTGACCGATTACGAGGCAGAGGTCCGCAATGGCCCCATCGGGCGCGATCTGAAAAAGGTGCGCAACGTCAAGCCGCTGTGGTCGAAGTATGGTCTTGTCGCCTCGCTTATGGGGGGCGGCATCGACATGTGGGCCAATACCATTGGCCTGACGATCTTTGGCACGCTGAAGCATGGCAAATCCGACGCGGCGGCGACGGGGCTGGCCAAGAACTTCAAGCCGATCGACTATCCGAAACCCGATGGCAAACTGTCCTTTGACCGCCTGACCAACGTGGCCTTCAGCTTCACCAACCATGATGAGGCGCAGCCCGCCCATCTGAAGCTGAAGGACAAGTCGATCCCCATCGCGGTCAACCTGCCGAAATACGCCGAACCGGCGCAGCGCTATTGCCCGGCGGGCGTCTATGAGGTGGTCAGCGAAGAGGGCAAAGACCCGCGCTTTGTCATCAACTTCCAGAACTGCGTGCATTGCAAAACCTGCGACATCAAGGACCCGTCGCAGAACATCGTCTGGACCACGCCGCAGGGTGGCGGCGGGCCGAACTATCCCAATATGTAGGCCCGTTCTGACAATCGCTTGATCAGCGGCGGCGCAGGCCCCGGTTGCCCGCGCCGCCGATGGACAGCGGGGGCAGGGGGGGCTAGCGTGATCCTACCCTTTCGGAGTGCCTGCCCCATGCGCCGTTTCCTTGCCTTGTCCCTGTCCTCTCTGGCCGTGATCGCTGCCCTGTCCGGGGCGGTCCGGGCGCAGGAGGCTGCCGAAGGCGCGGAAGCAGGTGCGTGGCTGGCGGCACGGGCGGCTTCGGGCCTTGGGGATTTCCGGGCTGGGGCGTTCTGGTATGAACGCGCGTTGGAGGGTGATCCGACCAACCAGCAATTGCTGGACGGGGCCGTGCTTTCCGCTATCGGGTTGGGCGATTTTCCGGCTGCCGCCGATTATGCCCGCCGCCTTGGCCAGACCGGGGCGCGGAGCCAGACGGCGTTTCTGGCGCTGACGGCGGAACAGGCGGTCAAGGGCGATTTCGCGCAACTTGTGGCCGACATCAACGCTGGGCGCAGCATCGGCACCGTGCTGGACAAGCTGATCATCGCTTGGGCGCAACTGGGCGACGGCAAGATGACCGACGCGCTGAAGGCATTCGACGACCTGTCCAAGACGGATGGGCTGGCGGGGCTGTCGCTGTATCACAAGGCGCTGGCGCTGGCCTCTGCCGGGGATTTCGAAGGCGCGGAAGAAATCCTGTCCGGCACGGCGGCGGGTCCGGTTGACGTCACCCGGCGCGGCGTCATCGCCCATGTCCAGATCCTCAGCCAGTTGGAACAGGGCCCCAAGGCGCTGGAGATTCTGGACAACACCTTTGGCACCGACCCTGACCCGGAACTGGATGCCATGCGCGCGGTCTTGAAGACGGGCGAACCGCTGCCCTTTGACGTGGTGCGCAATGCCCAGGATGGGATGGCCGAGGTGTTCCGGTCGCTGGCTGAGGTGTTGGGGGATCAGGCCGATCCCGGCTTTTTGCTGCTTTACACCCGCGTGGCCGCCTATCTGCGGCCTGACTTGGGCGATGCGATCCTGACCTCGGCCCAGATTTTGGAACAGCAGGGGCAGTTGGACCTTGCCGCTGAAACCTTTGCCAAAATCCCGGCAGACAGTCCTCTGTTCCACATCGCCGAAATGGGCCGCGCCGATACGCTGATTGCCAGCGGCAAGGTCGATGCCGGGATTGAGGTTCTGCAAACCCTGACCCGCAGCCATGCTGATCTGCCCGCTGTACACATGGCGCTGGCCGATGCGCTGCGCGGTCAGGAACGCTTTGCCGATTCCATCCCCGCCTATGACGAGGCGATCCGCCGCATCGGCCCGCCAGAGCCGCGCCATTGGGCGGTATTCTTTGCCCGTGGCATCAGCCACGAACGGGTGGGCGATTTCGCCCTTGCGGAACAGGATTTGCGCAAGTCGCTGGAGTTGTCGCCGGATCGGCCGTCAGTCCTGAATTACCTTGGCTACAGTTTTGTCGACCGGGGTGAAAACCTTGAAGAAGCCTTGGGCATGATCCAGCGCGCCGTTGCGGCACAGCCCGAGTCGGGTGCCATCACCGACTCTTTGGCTTGGGCCTATTTCCGGCTGGGCCGCTATGCCGATGCGGTTGAACCGATGGAGCGGGCATCCCTGCTGGAACCCGTCGATCCCATCGTGACCGACCATCTGGGGGATGTGTATTGGGCCGTGGGCCGCAAGCTTGAGGCGCAGTTCCAATGGCGCCGGGCCCTGTCCTTTGACCCTGATGAGAAAGAGGCCACCCGCATCCGCAAAAAGCTTGAGGTGGGTTTGGACCAAGTGCTGATCGACGAAGGCAAGCCGCCGATTACCCCCGTGGTGGCGGATGGCAACTGACGCGACCGAATTTGCCCCGGCCAAGGTCAACCTCGCGCTGCATGTGACCGGGCGGCGGGCGGATGGCTATCATCTGCTGGATTCGCTGGTGGTCTTTGCCGGGGTGGGGGATCGGGTGTCGGCAGAACGTGCGCCGGGGTTGGCCCTGACGATCACCGGCCCCCAATCGGCGGCTTTGACGGTGACCGAGGATAACCTTGTGCTTCGCGCGGCGCGGGCGATGGGGGCCGATGGCTGGCATTTGCGGTTGGACAAGCACTTGCCCGTGGCATCCGGCATTGGTGGCGGGTCTGCGGATGCGGCGGCGACCTTGCGCCTTTTGGCGCGGCTAACCGGCCAACCCCTGCCCCCAGCGGCTGAGGTGTTGCGTCTTGGTGCGGATGTGCCGGTCTGTCTGGCGGGCCACCCCGTGCGGATGACCGGCATTGGCGAAGGTCTGCACCCCTTGGCCCATCCCCTGCCGCCTGCTTGGCTGGTGCTGGTCAATCCCGGTCAGGCCGTATCCACGCCCGAGGTGTTCCGCGCGCTGGACCGCCGCGACAATGCGCCGATGCAGGCCCTGCCGCGCCTGCGCGATGCGGCGGAATTGGCGGCTTGGGTGGCCATGCAGCGCAAT
>CALRPK020000139.1:0-5625 GCA_943370015.1 Paracoccus haematequi | reverse complement strand
TGCCCCGTCCGCTGCGCCTGCTTGCCGCCACTATGTCCACGGCCCTGACCGGACCAGCCTTGATCGCCGGGGGCGGGGTGTGGCTGACCGCGCCGATCAGCCTGTCCTTGCCGGGCGTCGCGATGGCGCGGGAAAAGGGCAAGGCCGAGGCGGGCGGGCGCGGTCCCAGTTATGCAAGCGGGCGGGCAAATGGTCAGGCGGCGGGTTTGGTCATGGCGCAAGCCGTGACCGAAAGCGCGGGCCCCGCCGATGCTGAACCGGAGGACACAGGTGCGCCGGAACCGGATGCACCCGAAACCGATGCAGCAGCCACGGATACGGCAGATCCGGCCCCCGCCTCGCCGCCCATTCCGCCGGAAGGCCCGCCTTCGACACCGCCCGAAACCCCGACAGAGCCGCCGCAAACCCCGCCGCCTTTGGACCCCATCCCCGATCCCGGCCCCGATCTGCCGCCTGTTGAGGTGCCGCCCCTGCCGCCCACAGCCCCGCAAACCGATACCCCGCCCGAAAGCCCGATCCCCGACCCGCCGCAGGAACGCCCGGCGATCCGCGATCCGATCCCCACCGATGCCCCGCTTGAGGTGCCGCAGACCGATCTGCCACCGCTGGAGATGCCGGGCCAAACGGTGATGCGGTCCGCACCTTTGACACAGCCCATGGCACCAAGACCGGGGCTGATGCGGTTGCTGCCCTATGCCGAGCAGCTTTTGCTGTTGCGTGGCCGCACCACAGCCCGCGATGCGGCAGCGGCAGAGCTTGCGCGACTGACGGCCCTCTCCCCTGCCGAGCTTGCCCGGCGCTATCCTGCGCGCGGGCCGGACCATGACGCCGCCACCCTGTCGCGCGATCTGGACCGTCTCAAAGGGGCCGGGGATGAGTATATCCGCCTGTCGAAGCTGCATGCGACAGATTATGCGCGCAGCAATCCCGTGCCATCTGGTGAAAGTGCAGAGGTCGCCTTGGCCGATGCCAAACGGCAGGCGCTGGTGCAGGCGCGCGATTTTGACACGCTGTCCAACCTGACGCCGCAGCGGCGGGCTGCCCTCTACCCTGTCCGTCGCGCCAGTCATGACAGGCGGGGACAGGCCGCCGATCTGTCCCGCGCGCGCCAAGACCTGACACGGGCCGAAACGGCCTTGCAGCACGCGCAGACTGCCACGGCGGCGCTGCGCCAGACCCTGACCGGTGGCGCGCCCTTCACCGCGATCGAGGCGGAATGGCTGACCGCCTATCTTGGCGACTGACGGACGGTCACGCCTTATCCGCGCGCAACCGTTCCAGCGTCTGCACGGCGGTGCGGGCCAGATGGGCCAACGTCGCCTCTTGCGCCAGATGCGCCTCGACCAGATAGGCAAGTTCAAACAGGCAAGACGTGGCATCAGGGCTGTAGCCATCGCGTGCATGTTGCGAATAGCAGGCCAGCAGGGCGACGGGCTGCGCCTCGAAATGGACGGCCACAGCGATCATGCTTTTGTAGCCCGCGAATTTGCCGTTGAAACAGTTCATCCGCGCAAGGCCCGGCAACAGGCGCGCCTCGGGGATGAGGATCACCTTGCGATACAGGTCCTGAATCGCAAAGCCCCGCACATCCCGTTCCGGCAACTCGCCAAAGCGGCCCGCGAAATAAAGGAAACGGTCGCTCAGGAATGCCAGCCCCGCGGCATCAGAGCCGGTGACAAAACTCGCCACCCGACAAATTCCGTCCAGTCGCGGTTGATCGGGGGGCACCAGATCGCGCAGGCGCTGCAAGGTTGCCAATCGGCGCACCTCATCGCCGCGATCCGCATCCCGTCTGCTGCGGCTGTCAACCAAGCGGGCTGCCGCGTCCGTCGGCAAACCGTCCTTGGAATTGTCTTGCGACATCGGCACTGAAACTCCTTTCTGATCCATCAGCGCAAGATTTCAACTCGGCCCACCAAGGTGAAACGGCAGCACTCATCCCTTGATTGCCAACACAGGGCGGCAATCTAAGTTCACCGACAGATACTCGAATCTTAATATTACAATTTTGCCTACGCGTGCGGCGCAGCGGGGCAAGACAACCAAATCGCAGCCCGACAACAGGAGCGGCGAATAACACTCTTAAATCAACGGTCTCGCACTTTGCCCGCACACAGCTTGGGATACCAAACGAGACCGGGATTGCCAGTCGCCTTGCCGATGTGCGCCAAAGCAAGCAGGAGCGTTCCAGACGCATCAGCCATACCTTTGGCCAGTAGATGGTTGATCGCGAAGGTAGAGATGCCTTTCCTTTGGTCGCGCTGGGGTGTGGGCAGGGCAAGACACCCGAGGCCAGCCTGTCGACATTCTGGATGGTGGACCGGGTGCCCAAAGCAGCACGTCGCAGAAAAATCAAACCCTTACAGGGCCCCACAGACAAAAACGCGCCGGACAGGATAGTCCGGCGCGCATTACTTGACTCAGGGCTCTATACTTTCAGATAGGTCACAGCCCAAGTCGACCCCGGATGGTGTCCGCTGTATTTGACCAGATGGTTCAGAAATCCGTCGGCGCGCCGCCTTCTTGTTTGCGGCGGGCAACGAAGCGGCGCAATTCTTCCTTGTGATCGCCGTTCATCGCAGGTTCTTCGAATTCCGCAAGGATCTGCTTGTAAAGCTGATGCGCCCGTTCGGCAGTCCAAGTGGAACCGTCCAATTGCCACGCCTCATAATTACGCCAATCCGACACGAAAGGCGTGTAGAAAGCGGTGGTATAGCGGTCTTGGGTGTGCTGGCAGCCGAAATAATGCCCGCCGGGGCCAACCTCTTTTATCGCGTCAAAGGCGATGTCATCCTCGCCCGTGGCAAAGGTGGCCTCTTCGAAATACCGCTGGATCATTTGCAGCACTTCGCAATCCATGATGAACTTTTCGGGGCTGGCGATCAGCCCGCCCTCCAGCCAGCCCGCCGCGTGATAGACCATGTTGGTCCCCGATTGCACGGCAGCCCAAAGGCTGTTGGAGGTTTCCCACATCGCCTGACCATCCGGCACGTTCGCGGCACAGACGCCCGACGACCGCATCGGCAGATTGTAGTAGCGCACCAATTGGCCGGTCATCTGTGTGGCGCGCATGTATTCCGGCGTGCCAAAGGCAGGCGCACCCGACTTCATATCGACGTTTGAAGTGAATGTGCCAATCGCCACCGGGCATCCCGGCGCGATGTATTGCAGCAGGGCAATGGCCGACAGCGCCTCGGCCAAGGACAACGCCACGGCGCCCGCCATCGTCACGGGCGCCATCGCCCCGGCAAGGGTAAAGGGCGTCACCACCACAGGCTGCCCCCGCCGCGCCAGACGCATCGCGCCATCGAGCATCGGATAATCGTGCTTCAGGGGCGAGACAGAGTTGATGTTGGTGTACATGCGCGGTTTGGCGCGGAATTCTTCTTCGGACAGACCGCCCGCGATGCGGGTCATTTCCATCACATCCTCAACCCGCTCTGCCCCCAGCGAATAGGCGTGCACGACTTTGTCGGTGATCGTCAGCTTTTCAAACAGGCAATCCAGATGGCGGACGGCGGGGTGAATATCAATCGGCTCCACCGGGTAACCACCCGCGATATGGATGCAGTTGAAATACTGCGTCAGCTTCATGAATTCCTTGAACGTCTCAAAGTCCCCGGACCGCTTGCCGCGCTCCAGATCCCACGCATTCGGCGGCGAGGAGACGTTGACAAACACCATGTGCTTGCCGCCGATGATCAACTCACGCTCCGGGTTGCGGGGGGTGATGGTGAATTGCGACGGGGCCTTGGCCACCATCTCCATGATGAAGTCCTCATCGAACTTCACATTGGTGCCATCAACCTTGCAGCCCGCCTGTTTCAGGATCGCCACGGCCTCAGGGTTCAGCATTTCGATGCCGAGTTCCTTCAGGATACGCATCGCGCCGCGGTGGATGCGCTGCACGCCTTCGGCATCCAAGGGTTCCACCGGACGGTCAGGGTTGACCGGGATGCGCCACGGCATCTGGTCGATGACGGCGGTTCCGGCGCGTTGCTTGTTGCCAGCGCGGCCCCCTGCGCGGCGCTTGCGGCCCGGTTCTTCGGTCATGTCATACCCTCCGTCTTGCGGGTCCCGTCCAGTCGCTGGCGGGCCTTTGATGCAAGATGGACGAAAGCACGGGCAAAAGGACAGCCGAAGCGCGACGCATTTGCGTCGTTTTTCGCGCGCCACCCCGCTTTCGGCAAATGGGCACCGCAGTCAGGCCGATGTTATGGGCGTGTCAGACCACAGTCAGCCTGCGCTGCGGGCGTCAATCCATGCCGCCAAGCCGCCGATGTCGGGCAGAACCGCATCCGCATGGGGGGCAAGATCGGGGGCTTTCGCGATCCCGGTCAGCACAGCGATGCGGTGCATGCCTGCGGCGTGACCAGCCTCAAGATCATGACGGCTGTCGCCCACCATGGCCACGCGGGCAGGGGAAAGCCCGGTCTGACGACAAAAGGCCAACAGCGGGCCCGGGGCCGGTTTTGCGCCATGGCCAGAGTCAAATCCGGCAACGAATGTGAACAGATCGGAAATCCCGGCCGCCGCAAGATGCGCATGCGCGGGCGCTTCGGCATCATTGGTGACGACACCCAAGACCAGACCCCGATCCCGCAACGCCCCCAGCACGGCGCGCAGGTCCACGGCGGGCACCATCGGCGCGGCAGCCGCAAGGCGGTTGATCCGTGCGATCATCGCAGGCCCGTCGGCACCGGGAAAACAGGGCATCAGGTCTTCGGCAATCTGGTCCGGGGTGCCTGCAATCACCGTGCTGTCGGGGGCGAACTGGCCGGTCTCGGGGTCAAAGCCGATGGCGCGGCCCAATTCGGCGCGGCGCTCCGCCGTCTGGGCCAATTCGTCCAACAGTGACCGCGCCCAAGCCCCCCAACTAAGGCGAAAATCAAACAGCGTGCCGTCCTTGTCGAAAATGATGCCGTCGATCATCGCCCTGCCCCTGCTATCCGAGCGCCACCCTGTCCGAGGCGCTTGCAGGAATCAAGCACCCGCCCTCAGGTCCAATGCGGCCCCTGCCCCCCCGGCAGCATGGCCCGCGCCTGCAAGGGGCGGTCATAAGGCAGGCCCGCATCATCGCAAAAGCCGATGATCCATTGATCGTCCATCAACAGAAAATCAAGGACCGCGCCCAGAAACTCTGGCTCTGCCGCCCGCGCCGCCACCTCTTGCGCCGAGGCCCCGGTTGCGCCGAGGAAGGTTTGAAACAGCTCATCCTGTCCCGCCAGCCAGCCCAGCGCCTGAAGTCCCAGCGTCTCTGCATTCGCCTGTGCTTTGGCCATCTTCCCCCCTTGGCAAGGGTCGATTGCCCCTGCGCATCCGTGATCCATTCGTAAAGGAATGGGAAAGCTTTTCTTAACCACTTTCCCGCAAAAGGGGAACGGCGCGATGTAATGAGTCAGTTGGGCAAGGGCGGACGGGGCGGCGATGGCGGCGGGCAGAATCCTGATCGTGGACGGAATCGCCACCAATCGCGTGGTGCTCAAGGTCAAGCTGGACGCCGCCTTTCACCTGACCTTGACCGCCGCTGATGGTCTGACCTGCCTGCGCATGGCGCGCGACCAGCGGCCCGATCTGATTCTGCTGGACCATGCCTTGCCGGATGTGCCGGGCTTGGCCGTGCTG
>CALRPK020000138.1:0-5633 GCA_943370015.1 Paracoccus haematequi | reverse complement strand
TGGGCTCCGCCTTGGCGATTGCAGAAAGGGTCACGGTTGACGCCGGTGGCGGGCTTGAGGTCGACATTCCCTATTCTTCGCTCGAAATGCTGACCTCGACCGCGCAAGATAAGGTGTTTTATCGGGTCGACGGCCCGAACGGCACTTTTCTGACTGGCTATGCCGACCTGGCCCCGGCCCCGCCCGGGCCCGAAGCAGTCAGCTTCGCCGATGGCACCTATCGCGGCACTGGCATCCGCAGCGCCACCCTGCGGCGCGAGGTCTCGACCGGGGCGCAGCCCATCGCCTTTTCGGTCACGGTGGCGGAATCGACTCTGGCGCGCGCAGCCTTGGCGCGAGCGATCCTCTTGCGGTCTGCCGTGCGGCTAGCGGTGCTGATCTTTGGCGTGGCGGGGATCGTCTGGCTGGCGGTGACTCTGGCCCTGCGCCCCTTGGACCGTCTGGGCGCGATCATTGCGGAACGCTCGCCCGCCGATCTGCGCCCGGTGACGGCGGATGTGCCGCAAGAGGTCTCGGCCCTGGTGGACGCGATCAATTCCTTCATGCGGCAACTGGATACGGCCGTGGCAGCACTGCGGAATTTCACCGGCAATGCCAGCCACCAGCTGCGCACCCCGCTCGCCGTGGTGCGCACCCAGCTGGCCCTCATGGATCGCGGCGAAACGGCGCAAGAGCGAGAGGCCGCCAGCCGCCGGGCACAAACCGCGCTGGAGCGGGCGGAGCGGGTGCTGGCGCAGCTTCTGGTCTTGGCGCGCGTCGATGCCGCGGCAGGAGGTGTGGCGCTGCAGCCGGTCAACGTCGCTGCGGTGGCCAAGGCATTGACCGCCGAAATGGTGCCCTTTGCGCTGGAGCGCGAGGTCGATCTGGGCTTTGAGGGCCCGGATGACGTCCATGCCATGGCCGAACCCGTGCTTCTGGCCGAGCTTTTGAACAATCTGGTCGGCAATGCCATCGCTTATGCCGGACGAGGCGCGGTGGTGACGGTACGGGTGACCGCACAGCCCGACCACCTGCTGCTGGAGGTCGAGGACAATGGCCCCGGCCTTTCGGCGCGCCAGATTGCCCAGGTCCAGGACCGCAGGCGGGGTGCCGCGCCGAAGCCTGTGCCAGACCACGGCGCTGGATATGGCTTTGGCTTGGCGATCACCGCCGAAATCGCGGCCTTGTTTGACTCAGATATCCAGTTGAATCCGGGACGAGATGGCCAAGGCTTGCGCGCAAGTGTCAGCCTTCGCCCCGCGCATGGCGCTGCTTGATCCGAACTGCAAGGCGCATGAAACGCGATCTGGCGATCCGGGCCTTCAAGATGGCCTTCGCCCTGCGGTCACCCCCTCGCGGCTGCATCTTCCACAGCGATCGCGGCAGCCACTATTGTTCGCATGACTATCATAAGGTCCGGCGAGAGCATGGGTTCAAGGTTTCGATGAGCGGCAACGCCCGACTGGGAGCGGCGGAAGCAGAGGTTGGAACGGACCATGGCCTGAGAACTTCCGAACCCGGTCGCGGCAGACGCAAACGCGACCCCAATCCAAGCAATTTCAGGGTGGGGATTTTTCTTCTTTCAGACAATCGCTTATAGGAAATTTACCAAATCTGCGCAGTCATGAGGTCCGGAGAATACGGGCTCTGAGAGACGGCTTCCGATCTGTCTGGCGCTGGGGGCAGTGCTCAGCCACTCCCGCACAACCCTCGAAAACAACGGAAAAATCCGGCAGAAGCCGGATCGGGAGAACGCTTTCGCGGGGGCAAGTGGCGGAGCCGAAGGGATTCGAACCCTCGAGACGGTTTCCCGCCTGCGCCCTTAGCAGGGGCGTGCCTTCGACCACTCGGCCACAGCTCCGCTGACCGCAATAACGATGGCGGTGTGGGCGTGCAAGTGGATTGTTGGCGCGCGGTTTAATCGTTGCCGGAAAGCGGCTTGGGGGGCGCGGGGAGGGGTGCTAGGGCGGGGGCTGTTGTCTCGACCGGCTGGGGTTCCGCTGCATCATCGCCAAAGGTGGTGCGGAAATAGTTGATCTGGTCTTCGTCCAACATCGGACACCACATACATTTACCCGGGCAGAACCAATGCCACGGACTACCATAGCGCGATGCCCGCCCCCTGTCGCGCAGGAACTTTGCACTCGGTACACGGGAAAAGCCTTTGCCCGGCGGCGCTGAGCACCGGCGGCAGCAGGACTTCATGCAAACTGCAACAGCCCTAACATTCGGCGCCTTGGCGGCTTTGGCACAAACGAGCCGCCATCGTCACAGGTCGACCGACAAGACAACATGCCGTGCAACCTTATGGGCAGAGCGGTTTTTGGGAGTATTGGCGGACAGGTGAGGTCCGTCTCCCTAATCACCCATTGAACAGGAAGTGCAGCACATCCCCGTCCTTGACCTCGTAGGTCTTCCCCTCAACCCGGAACTTGCCGGCTTCTTTGGCTCCGGCCTCGCCATTGCCAGCGATGTAGTCATCGTAGCCGATGGTTTCTGACCGGATGAAGCCCTTTTCGAAATCGCCATGGATGACGCCGGCGGCTTGGGGGGCGAGGGTGCCTTTGGGGATGGTCCAAGCGCGGGCCTCTTTCGGGCCGACGGTGAAATAGGTTTGCAGGCCCAAAAGCTGATACCCGGCGCGGATCAGGCGGTCGAGACCGGCTTCCTCTAGCCCCATCTCCTCAAGGAACATCGTGGCTTCGTCTTCGGCCAGTTGGCTGATCTCTTCCTCGATCCGGGCCGAGATCACGACTGAGGCCGCGCCTTGCGCCTTGGCCATCTCGGCCACGCGGGCGGATTGGCTGTTGCCCTTGGCGGCCGAGGATTCCTCGACGTTGCAGACGTAAAGCACGGGTTTTGACGTCAGAAGTTGCAACAGACGCCAGGTGCGGCGGTCATCCTCGGCCACCTGCACCGAGCGGGCGGGTTTGCCGTCGTTCAGCACGGCCAAGGCGGCGCGCAACAGGCGGTCCTGATCCAGCGTGTCCTGATCGCCGCCGCGCAGTTTCTTGCCCAAGGCCAGAAGGCGGCGTTCGATGGATTCCATATCGGCGAGCATCAACTCGGTCTCAATCGTCTCGGCATCCGCCACGGGGTCGATCCGGCCTTCGACATGGGTGATGTCGCCGTCTTCAAAGCAGCGCAACACATGGGCGATGGCGTCGCATTCGCGGATATTGGCAAGGAACTGGTTGCCCAGACCTTCGCCATTGGACGCGCCGCGCACGAGGCCCGCGATATCGACAAAGGTCATGCGCGTCGGGATGATCTGCTTCGATCCGGCGATGGCGGCGAGTTTGTCCAGCCGCGCATCGGGCACCGCGACTTCGCCCACGTTGGGTTCGATGGTGCAAAACGGAAAGTTCGCGGCCTGCGCGGCGGCGGTGCGCGTCAGCGCGTTGAACAGGGTCGACTTGCCGACATTCGGCAGACCCACGATGCCCATCTTGAAACCCATCTTCGCTCTCCATCCGCTGACGCGCCGCTTCTAGAGGGCATGGGGCAGGTAATCAAGGTTCGCAGGGGATTTCCGTTGCCCGCCGGTCCGCGCAGGATTAGCAAAGTCTGCGCCAGCAGGAGGTTCCGATGCCGACCATTCCCTATATCCATTTCGACGGCCACTGCGCCGAGGCTTTGGCGCTGTACGCCGAGGTCTTTAGCGGGACGGATTTGCAGATGATGCGCTATGCCGATGCGCCCGGAATGTCTGACGGGATGAAGGCGTCCACGCGGATCATCCACGGGCAGGTCACACTGGGTGGCGGGGTCTTGATGGCCTCGGACTATCCGCCGGGGATGAAGGCCGATGCGCAGGCCGGGGTGTCGATCATGCAAGGCGTTGGCAGCGTGGCGGATGGGCAGCGCATCTTTGACCGGCTGGCCGAAGGCGGGCATGTGGGGCAGGCGTTTGGCCCGTCGTTCTTTTCGCCGGGCTTTGGCATGGTGACAGACCGTTTCGGCACGCATTGGATGCTGTCTGTGATGCCAGAGCCTGCCCCGGCGGCGTAACGGCAAAGGGGCACCACGCCACCGGGCCTTGATTCCCGCCCTGCCCCCGTGCAAAGCCTGTCGCCAAAGCGAAAAGACAGGGCCACAGCATGACCAGAATCGACGCCACCTTCGCCCGCCTGAAGTCCGAGGGCAAAAAGGCCTTTGTCGCCTATATCATGGGCGGTGACCCGGATGCCGAAACCTCGCTTTCGGTGATGCGCGGCCTGCCGGGGGCGGGCGTGGACATCATCGAATTGGGGATGCCCTTCACCGACCCGATGGCGGATGGTCCGACGATCCAGCTTGCAGGTCAGCGCGCGCTGGAAGGTCACATGACGATGGATGCCGTTCTGGACATGGTCCGCGCCTTTCGCGCTGGCGACGCCACCACGCCCATCGTGCTGATGGGCTATTACAATCCGATCTATGCGCGGGGCGTGGATCGGTTTCTGGCCGAGGCGACAGAGGCCGGGATTGACGGGTTGATCGTTGTTGACCTGCCGCCGGAAGAGGATGACGAATTGTGCATCCCCGCCCAGAAGGCCGGGCTGAACTTCATCCGTCTTGCGACGCCGACCACAGACGCCAAACGTCTGCCCAAGGTGCTGCAAAACACCAGCGGCTTTGTCTATTACGTGTCGATCACCGGGATCACCGGGGCGGCGGCAGCGCAGGCGGTGGACGTGGCCCCCGAAGTGGCGCGCATCAAGGCACAAACCGATCTGCCGATCATTGTGGGCTTTGGCATCACCACGCCGGAAAGCGCGCAGGCGATTGCCAGCGTGGCGGATGGCTGCGTCGTTGGGTCGGCCATCGTCAAGGACATCGGTGCCGGGAAACCTGTGGCCGAGGTGTTGGCGAATGTTGCCGCCCTTGCCGCTGGCGCGCACGCAGCCTGAGAATGTTTCGGGGTGCGCCACGGCGCATCCTACCCGCCCAAACGGAAAAGGGGCTGCCTTTCGGCAGCCCCTTTCCAATTCCGAAACTGCGGTTGGCTTATGCCAGTTGCAGGTTCATCGCCGATTCACGACCGTTGCGGTCACGCTCGACGTCGAAGGTCACCGCTTGGCCGTCGTCAAGACGGTTGATGCCGGCACGTTCCAGAGCGGAGATATGGACGAACACGTCCTTAGAGCCGCCTTCCGGAGCGATGAAACCGAAACCCTTGGTGGCGTTGAACCATTTCACGTTGCCCTTGGCCATCGTGATATTCCTTATAATTTTACCGCCCACATAGCGCAGCGGCCCGGCAAAGCTGAAGATCGAAAGCTGAGCCGAAAGGAACAGGGTCCGAAAAGACGTTGCCCATGTACTATAGCTGAAGTGCCGTCAGATAGCGAGGGCGTTTGCCGCCTTTTCGAACGACCTTGGCTTACCCATTGAAAACGCTGCAAACTTAATCACAGCGCTTCGCTTCATTCGGCGCTGTCGGGCTGTGTTTCAGGGGATTCGGTCGCCTCGACAACTTCGGTTTCTTCGGCCTCGGGCAGGGGGGCTTGCGGGGCGCGCTTCCAGTTCGGTTTGCGCGAATTGCGCGGCGTGCCCTTCTGGCTGAGGAATTCGGACAGGTTGAACGGCGTCTTGGGGGTGGAAAAGCCCATAGGGATATCCTGACAGATCAAGGGTTGGCCGCGCGATGGCGGCAAGCCGCCCAAGACCGG
>CALRPK020000137.1:0-5642 GCA_943370015.1 Paracoccus haematequi | reverse complement strand
AAGGTGAAGAGGATGTCACCCTCATGTTTGGTCCAATGCGTTTCCCCGCCATCCGGGCGGGCGACCATGACCGAGGCCACGCCCTTGGTGTTGGCGTGGATCGTGGTGTCGCGGGCGACAAAGCCCGGCAGGCGGTGGGGCGCGAAGCTGCCCTTGGCGCCGACGTTGTAAACGAAGCGCTGGCCCTGCCATTCGCGGTCCGGGCGCAGGTGGGGGGTGGGCAAGGTCATGTCATGGTCGATTTCCGTGACATGCTCAGCGGGAACGCCGATTTCGATCACTTCGATCCCGTCCGAGGCCTCAAGCACGCGGTGGCGGATTTCGGGGGGTTGGATGAAGCAATCCCCGGCATGCAGGCGGATAGGGCCGCCTTGGTCTTCGTAGAGCACATCGACCCAGCCCTTGATGCAGAAGATCAACTGAAATCCGACGCGGTGGAAATGCACCATGTCCGGCACCGGACCGCCATCGGGGATGCGGATGTGGCTGGCGATTATCGCCCCACCAAGGCGTGAGGGCACGAGGTCGCGATACATCATCCCGGCGCGGCCGATGACCCAAGGGGCCTGATCGGCCAGCCGCCGCACGACAAAGGCATGTTCTGTAGCGGGCAGGACCAACGGCGGGTTCAACTCGTCAATCTCAACCAGCGTGCCGTTGGGGGCGGTCAGGGTTTTCACGCCATCGGCAAAGGCGGGATCATCCGTCAGAATACGAACGATCCCCGGCGCGGTGGGGGCACCCTTCTGGATGCGCAAGCGCAGACCGTGGCCGGATAGCACTGCCACTTCGGGATTGTCGGCGGGGTAGATCATGTCCAGCCGGAAGCCGAGCCGTTTCGTCCAGAACGGCAGGTCATCGCGCAGTTCCTGCGTGGGCAATAGACATTCAGCGCGGGTGTCGGACATCGGGGCCTCCTTCGGTGTGATGCCCAGATGACAACCGCCATGCCGGATTTGCAAGACATGGCGAAAGCTGTTGCGGGAAAGGCCGCATTGCGCCTGCGGGGAAATGGTTTAGGGTTCAACCAATTTCGGATGGAGGGGCAAATGGACGGCGACAAGCAGGATGCACGGCAGGACAATGCCAGGCAAGCGGCGCTGGATTATCACGAATTTCCCAAGCCCGGTAAGCTGGAAATCCGCGCGACCAAGCCCTTGGCCAATGGCCGCGACCTGAGCCGCGCCTATTCCCCCGGCGTGGCAGAGGCCTGTCTTGAGATCAAGGCTGATCCAGCGACGGCGGCGCGCTATACCTCGCGCGGGAACCTTGTCGCGGTGGTGACCAATGGCACGGCGGTGCTGGGTCTGGGCAATATTGGTGCGCTGGCCTCTAAACCTGTGATGGAGGGCAAGGCAGTCCTTTTCAAGAAATTCGCCAATATCGACTGTTTTGACATCGAGTTGAACGAGCCCGATCCGGTGAAACTGGCCGAGATCGTCTGCGCGCTGGAGCCGACCTTTGGCGCGATCAATCTTGAGGATATCAAGGCCCCCGATTGCTTTGTGGTCGAGGAACTGTGCCGTCAGCGCATGAACATCCCCGTCTTCCACGATGACCAGCACGGCACAGCGATTGTCGTGGGTGCAGCGGCGACCAATGCGCTGATCGTGGCGGGCAAGCGGTTCGCGGATATCAAGGTCGTCTCCACCGGTGGCGGGGCGGCAGGGATTGCCTGCCTGAACATGCTGCTGACGCTGGGCGTGAAACGGGAAAACGTCTGGCTCTGTGATCTGGCGGGACTGGTCTATCATGGCCGGACCGAGCAGATGACGGACCAGAAAGCCGCCTATGCGCAAGGGACGACGGCGAAAACGCTGGCCGATGTGATCGACGGGGCGGATCTGTTCCTCGGCCTGTCAGGCCCCGGCGTGCTGACGGCGGATATGGTGGCCAAGATGGCCCCGCGCCCGATCATCTTTGCGCTGGCCAATCCGATGCCGGAAATCCTGCCCGATCAGGTGCGCGCCGTGGTGCCGGATGCGATCATGGCGACGGGGCGGTCGGATTTTCCCAATCAGGTGAACAACGTCCTGTGTTTCCCCTTCATCTTCCGGGGTGCCTTGGACGTCGGGGCCACCCAGATCAATGAGGCGATGAAGATTGCCTGTATCGAAGGCATCGCGGCCCTTGCCCGCGCGACGACGAGTGCGGAGGCGGCGGCGGCCTATTCCGGGGAAAAGCTGTCCTTCGGGGCGGATTACCTGATCCCTAAGCCCTTTGATCCGCGCCTGATGGGGGTGGTGGCCTCTGCCGTGGCGAAAGCGGCGATGGAGTCGGGCGTGGCCACCCGGCCGATCCCGGACATCACCGCCTATAAGCAAACGCTGGATGGGTCAGTGTTCCGCTCTGCCATGCTGATGCGCCCGGTGTTTGAGGCCAGCCGTCTGGCCGCGCGCAAGATCGTCTTTGCCGAGGGCGAGGATGAACGCGTGCTGCGCGCCGCCAATGCGATGCTGGAGGAAACCAACGACCTGCCGATCCTGATTGGCCGCCCCGACGTGGTCGAGATGCGCTGCGAACGGTCCGGCCTGCCGATCCGTCCGGGGCGCGATTTCCATCTGGTGAACCCGGAGAATGACCCGCGTTACCGCGATTACTGGGGCACCTATCACGAATTGATGGCGCGGCGCGGCGTGACGGCGGATACAGCCCGCGCGGTGATGCGGACCAACACCACGGCGATTGGCGCGGTGATGGTGCATCGCGGTGAGGCGGACAGTCTGATCTGCGGCACATTCGGGCAATACCTCTGGCATCTGGGCTATGTGCGGCAGGTCCTCGCGCGGGGCGGCTTGCATCCGGTGGGGGCGCTCAGCCTGATGATCCTTGAGGATGGGCCGCTGTTCATCGCCGATACGCACGTGCACCCGGAACCGACGCCAGAGCAGATCATGGAAACGGTGCTGGGTGCCGCGCGGCATGTGCGCCGCTTTGGCCTGACGCCGAAGATCGCGCTCTGCACACAAAGCCAATTCGGCAATATGGACAACCAGAATGGTCGCCGGATGCGGGCCGCGCTGGAGCTTCTCGACGCGCGGGAACCCGATTTCGCCTATGAGGGTGAGATGAATATTGATGCCGCCTTGGACCAATCCCTACGGGATCGTCTCTTGCCCGGATCGCGCTATGACGGTGCGGCGAATGTGCTGGTCTTTGCCAATGCGGACTCAGCCTCAGGCGTGCGCAACATCCTGAAGATGAAGGCGAACGGGCTAGAGGTTGGGCCGATCCTGATGGGGATGGGGAACAAAGCGCATATCGTGACGCCCTCGATCACCGCGCGGGGGCTGTTGAACATGTCGGCCATCGCGGGAACGCCTGTGGCGCATTACGGCTGAGGGGGAGTTTGGGGCTGGCGTGCAAAGTGAGTCGCACTTAACTTTGCAAAGCCAGCCGAACTTCGCTTTTGGCGGCTAAATCCTAATATATTTGCAAAAGTTTGCAGCCCTTCCCGCCGATTTCTGCAAAACATTTTGCCGCAGCCCGCCTCTGTTCACGGTAACAGCGTTGCGCAATGCCCCCCCGGTCGCGTAACAAATCGCATCGCTGCCGGGGAGGGCATACAATGGCATACCGTGATCTCTACGCGAAATGGCAAGCTGACCCCGAGGGCTGGTGGCTAGAGGCGGCGGGGGCGATTGATTGGGTGTCCAAGCCGACCCATGCCCTGAACGCCACGCGTGCGCCCTATTACGAATGGTACACCGACGCGCAGGTGAACACCTGTTGGAACGCGGTGGACCGCCATGTTCTGGCGGGGCGCGGGGCGCAGGCGGCGATCATCCATGACAGCCCGGTGACAGGCACCAAGCATGTCATCACCTATGCCGAATTGCAGGACCGTGTGGCGCGTCTGGCCGGGGCCCTGCGCGCCAAGGGCATCGAAAAGGGCGACCGCGTCATCATCTATATGCCGATGGTCCCCGAAGCGCTGGAGGCGATGCTGGCCTGCGCCCGTCTCGGCGCGATCCATTCGGTGGTGTTTGGCGGCTTTGCAGCCAACGAATTGGCAGTGCGGATCGACGATTGCACGCCCAAGGCGATCATCGCGGCCTCTTGCGGGATCGAACCGAACCGCGTGGTGCATTACAAGCCGCTGCTGGATGGGGCCATTGAGATGGCGACCCACAAGCCCGAATTTTGCGTGATCCTGCAACGCGAACAAGAGGTTGCCAAGCTGGCCGAAGGGCGCGACGTGGCATGGCATTCCTTCCAATACGGCGTTGAGCCGGCCGATTGCGTGCCGGTCAGCGGCAATCATCCGGCCTATATCCTCTATACCTCTGGCACCACAGGCGCCCCCAAGGGCGTGGTGCGTCCGACAGCGGGGCCTCTGGTGGCGCTGGGTTGGACGATGCGCGCGATTTACAATTGCGGCGTCGGCGATGTGTTCTGGGCGGCCTCGGATGTGGGTTGGGTCGTGGGGCACAGCTATATCTGCTACGCCCCCCTGATCGCCGGATGCACGACGATCGTGTTTGAAGGCAAGCCTGTGGGCACCCCCGATGCAGGCACCTTCTGGCGGGTGATTGCGGAACATAAGGTGCGGTCCTTCTTTACCGCGCCCACCGCCCTGCGCGCGATCAAGCGGGATGATCCCGAGGGCCATTTGGTCAAGGATTACAACCTGTCCAACCTTCAGGCGCTGTTTCTGGCCGGGGAACGCGCAGACCCCGACACGATCAAATGGGCGCAGCGGCATCTGAATGTGCCGGTGATCGACCATTGGTGGCAGACCGAAACCGGCTATGCCATCGCCGCCAACCCCTTGGGGATCGAACTTCTCCCGGTCAAGATCGGCTCGCCCTCTGTCGCCATGCCGGGATTTGACGTGCAGGTGCTGGATGAGGGCGGGCATCCCGTCGCCCCCGGAACACTCGGCGCGATTGCGGTGAAATTGCCCCTGCCCCCCGGAACCTTGCCCACGCTGTGGAACGCCGAAGAACGGTTCAAGAAATCTTACCTGACCCACTTCCCCGGATTCTACGAAACCGGCGATGCGGGTTATGTCGATGAGGATGGCTATCTTTACATCATGGCGCGCACCGATGATGTGATCAACGTGGCAGGCCACCGCCTGTCCACGGGCGCGATGGAAGAGGTCTTGGCCAATCACAAGGACGTCGCCGAATGCGCGGTGATCGGGGTGTCGGATGCGCTGAAAGGCCAATCGCCGCTGGGGTTCCTGTGCCTGAACAAGGGCTGCAACCGCGACCATGCCGAGATCGTCAAGGAATGCGTCAGCCTGATGCGCGAAAAGATCGGCCCGGTCGCCGATTTCAAGCGCGCGGTTGTGGTGGACCGGTTGCCCAAAACCCGCTCAGGCAAGATTTTGCGCGGCACGATGGTCAAGATTGCGGACAGTGAGGCGTTCAAGATGCCCGCCACCATCGACGATCCGGCAATCCTTGACGAAATCCGCATCGCCTTGCAGGGCATCGGTCTGGCCAAGGGCTGAGGGGCGCGCGTGGTGCTGGACGCAAGCCATGCCGCCGCATAACCTGCGCGGTGAAATGGATAGTGCAGCACCTCCCTTGCCTCTGGCCCTGCCCGGCCCGCCGCTGGATCCCGCCGTTTGGGACGCCCTGCTGGAAACCGCAGGGCCACAGGATGCTGTTTGGCTGATGCACCAGATTGCT
>CALRPK020000136.1:0-5675 GCA_943370015.1 Paracoccus haematequi | reverse complement strand
GTCTGCCCGGTAAAGCGGCTGACGCAGGGCATGATTTTGGTTCCGGTGGCTTGCTCTGCCTCTGTCAGCCAGTGATCGCGGTGGTCGATCTGGCCGTCGCAGCGCAGCACTTGTGTCTCGCATTGCCCGCAGGCCCCACCCCGGCAGAGATACGGCGCATCGACGCCCGCCGCCTCCATCGCCTCAAGCAGGGATTGGGTCGGCCCGACGGTGATGGTCTTGCCCGATGCCGCAAGTTCGACCGCAAAGGGTGCACCCGTGGCAGGGGCGGTGAATTCCTCAAAATGCACGGCATGGGCGGGCAATCCTGCCGCCGACGCCGTGGCCCGCACCCAAGCCAGCATGCCCTTGGGTCCGCAGCAGTAAAGATGCGTGCCGATGGGCTGCCGTGCCAAAAGATCGGCCAGCGGCATCGCCTGCCCCGCATCGTCGAAATAGAGGTTCACCCGATCGCCATAGCGCCCGCGCAGATCATCGGCATAGGCCGCCAGCGCCGGATTGCGCGCGGCATAGTGCAATTCAAACCGTCCGCCGAACCGCGCCAATTGGTGCATCATCGCGATAAAGGGCGTGATCCCGATCCCGCCCGCAAGAAACAGATGCTTGCGCGCGCGATTGTCCAACGGGAACAGGTTGACGGGATGGCTCAGCACCATCTCCATCCCCGGCTTGACATGGCGATGCAGGAACAGCGACCCGCCCCGCCCCTGATCATCCCGCCGGACCGAGATTTCATAGCCCGACCGATCCTCTGGGTCGGACATCAGCGAATAGGGGTTCAGGCGGCGCGTCCCGTGGTCGTCCATTTCGATCACGGTATGCGCCCCGCCGGAAAAGGCGGGCAATTCGCCGCCATCCCGCGCGACAAAGCGAAAGCGCGTGATCAGATCGTTGACGCGGACAACCTCGGCCACCCGCACATTCAGTTTCGCTCCGCCGCTCATTTGAAGCGCTCCACAGCCGCAGGGATCACGCCCTTGTCTTCCGCATCTATGTTCACGCCCTGAAAGGCCGCGATCCGGCGCGAGTAATGGTCGCGCACAAAGAGATGCAGCCCGCAATGGCTGCACTGGAACGGATCGGTGCGGACGTTTTCGGTGATCCCCTTGCAATGCACGCATTGCACCCGCCGAACGGTCGACCCGCGATGTTCCTTTTGGATGTCGCCATGCGGAAAGCCCGTGGCCATCACGTCACGCTCGGCCTGCCCCATCAGACCCTCGGTCCCGGCCAGATAGACCTGCGTGCCCATCGGCAAATCCAGCAACACCCGCGCCAGCCGGAACAACAGTGTCGGCACCGATGCCGCCTGTTGCGCCTGCCGCGCGCCCAACCCTTGGATCACCTCCCACTGGTTGGCCCCGTTCGGTCCGGCGGTGTAAAACACATGGCACCGCGACAGCATCGCAGGCGCATCCGGCGCCTTAGAGATCATCGCCGCCACGGCCTCCGCCCCTTCGCCATCGGCAACGATCAGGTGAAACGCCCCCGGACGCGGCACAAGCGGCGCGTAAACCGGACGGCTGATGATCGAGGGCGGAAACGGCGTCTGTGTCATGCTGAAAGCCATGAAATGCAGGGAAGGACCTGCCGCAAGGCCCCGATCCGCGCGGGCGGACCTTGCGGCAGGCGATGGCTCAGCCTTGGGCCGAGCGGCGTTTTTTGTCGATGTCGTAGAACGGCAGCGAATGGGTCTCCGCCGCAATCGGGCCATGCGTGCCGCAGCGCACCTCAAGACCCACGCCATTGGTGGCGCAGTCCACCGGCAGGCGGGCAATCGCCACGGTCCAGTCGTTCAGCGGCGAATACATCGCCTGCGTCACCACACCCACCTTGGCCCCGTCGCGGAACACCGGTGCACCGTTGCCGGGGACATTCTTGCCCGCCAGTTTCAGCCCCCAGATCTTGAACCGCTCACGCCCTTTCAGACGGTAGTGCTCTTCCGCCCCGCGGAACCCGACCTTGCCGGGCGAGACGGTGAAATCAAGGCCCAGTTCCCACAGCGTGTCGCCCGGACCTTCGTTTTCAAACGGATACATCTCGGAATTGTCGAAGGGGAAGAACAGCAGGTAGCTTTCCGTCCGCAACATATCCAGCGTGGTGAAGCGGCAAGGAATGATCCCCATCGCAGCGCCTTCTTCAAGGATACGGTCCCAGATCAGCCCGGCATCCTGCCCCCGGCAGAAAATCTCATAGCCGCGCTCACCCGTGTATCCGGTACGGCTGATCGTGATCGGCTTGCCGAACAGGCTGGTCGGCATGTGGCTGAAATAGGGAAGCGCGCGGATGCCCGGAATGTGCTTTTCCAGATAATCCACCGCCATCGGCCCCTGCAACGACAGGTCATGCAGGTTGTCGTCAAAGCGCAGCGACACATCCCGCCCCGTGGCAGCCATCGTCAGTTGCTCATGCCCCTGCCCCGACCCATGCACCACGGTAAAGCTGTTCGGCCCCATGCGGTAGATCACGCAGTCATCAATGAACTTGCCCGCATCGTTCAGCATGCAGGCATAGACCGCCTTGCCCGGCATCAGCTTTTCCATGTTCCGCGTCGTGGCGCGTTCAATGGCATGCGATGCTGCAGGCCCGGTCAGATGCACCTTCTTCAGACCCGACACATCCATCAGGCCCGCCTTGGTGCGGATCGCCATGTATTCGGCATCCGGGTCCCCTTTGGAATAGGACCATGCGGTGCCCATGCCGGACCAATCTTCCAGATTGGAACCAAGCGCGCGGTGGCGGTCGGCCAAGGCCGAAAAGCGCCATGAATTCGTCATCTGTGGTCTCCCTGAACCGAGTGTTATTTTCCCCAAGTTTGTGAGGCTTCCCCGCGAAAATCAATAATGAAAGTCAATTTTCTTTCTTTGCAGAAAACATTCTTGCAAAGAAAAAGGGCCCACAGCGGGGCCCTTTTCCAAAGTTTGCAGCGCCGTTCAGATCAGGCGGGCAGGACGAAGAACCAGTTTGCCCAAAGAACGACCGCCGCCCCTGCGATCAGCGCCACATAGGGCAGCACACCCGCCTTGCGTTCGCCCAGATCGCCTTCGGCAAGGCCCAGATCATCATAGGCTTCCTTCGGGAATCGCCCGCCGTCTTGCAGGTAGTGGCGATACCAGAACACCGGAATGATCAGCGCGGCGAAGATCAGACCCGACCACAGCGCGTTCTCATAGCCCCAGACCTTGGCACCCGCGCCAAGGAACAGCGCGTTGACAAAGGCCAGCACCGTGTTGATCCCGATCAGAACTGCCGGGGCTTTCCACGGACGTTCGATATGGGCCGAATCGATGCGGTGGATCCAACCTGCGTTCAGGTTCAGGAAGTTGAACAGGATGTAACCGACGTTCGAGATGGCCAGAACGTAGAAGTATCCACCCACATCCGACGCCAACGCCAAGAGGACGACGTTAAAGCAGAAGTCGGTCCACATCGCCTTGGACGGCACGCCCTTTTCGTTGACCGTCGACAGATAGCGCGGCAGCCAGCCGTCCTTGGACCCCTGATAGAGCGTCCGCGACGATCCGGCCAAGGCGGTCATGATCGCCATGAACAGCGCAAGGATCATCAGGATCACGAAAATCTGGGTGATGACCGGCCCGCCGCCCATCATGTTGCCCAAAGCCTCGCCCACGCCGGTGCCATCGACGATACCCGTGGCCAGCATGCCTTCCATGCCCAGAACCCCTTGGAACGAATAGGGGATCAGGAAGAAGAACACCGCACAGAGCAGACCCGAGTAAAAGATCGCGCGGAAGGTGTCGCGCTTGGGGTCTTTCAGTTCTGCCGTATAGCAGACAGCGGTTTCAAAGCCGTAGGTGGACCAAGCCGCGATATAAAGCCCGCCCAGAAACAGCGTCCAGCCGCCGATGGACCAATCGCCATCCACGCCCGAATAGGCGGCAGTCGGCGGCAACAGGTTGGTCACGTTCATCGTATTGATCGCGCCGGTGAAGATCGGCACCAGACCGACCAGCAAGAGCGGCACCAGAACCACGATCGCCAGCACCTTCTGCGCACTCGCCGTCGAGGCGATGCCGCGATGCTGGATGCTGAGGATGATCAGCATCAGGATCACGCCGATGATGAAGGTCGAGTTGAAGTGAAGCGTCCCCAGACCGGGAATCGCGATGCTGAAGGCTTCGAACACGCGGAAGGCCGGGGTCAGCGCGGTCACACCGTCTGCCGTGGCAACCGCCTTGATCGCATCTTCAACGCCAACACCCGAATTCGCGGCGATATAGTCGATCACCGATTGGGTTTCTGCGGTGTAGCTGCCCAGATTGGCCGCGACCCAGTCCAGCACCGGCTGGCTGTCAGCCAACGGAATGGGAAACAGCGCATTCAGGATATAGCCCGCCGCGATGGCGCAGCCCAAGGACAGCACGGGCGACCACGCAAACCAGTTGCACCACACCGACAGCGGCGCGATCAGCTTGGAATAGCGCAGCCAAGCGGTGGCGCCGTAAACCGACGTGCCGCCCGACTTGTTGCCGAACATGCCCGCCATCTCGGCATAGGTGAAGCTTTGCAAGAACCCCATGACCATCGAGATCATCCAGACGGCAAAGGCAAGTTTGCCCGTCGTCCCTGCGATCCCGCCAATCGAAAACAGCACCAGCGGCGGAACCCCCGCTGCCACCCAAAAAGCGCCCTTCCAGTCGAGCGCCCGGACCATTTGGCCCGATCCCACGTCTTTTGACATTCCCTCGCCTTCCCGTTGATCGGCAGAGGTTTGACGGCCACGCCGCCCCCTCCGCGCTTGCAGTCGTTGTTTCGCCAGAGGCCGATCCGGCTGTTGGTTGTCCCTCGTCTCGTCTCGCCCCTTGCATCGGTCCATGGCTCCCATGTGCCTGCGGCCCGATGCCGCAAGCAAAGCACGGCGCAACGGTCAATGCGAGAAAAAATTCATCTAGACGAAAATAAGTTTCCTGCGGGTTTGACGGGCCGGAAAACTGCCTGTTTCCAATGCAAAAGGCCCCCGGCTTGCACCGGGGGCCTTTTGTCAGCCATCCTTTCGTCAGTTCCGAAGATAGCTTTCCATCGAATCTTCCAGCGCGTCTTTCCACGGCGTGTGATGGACCGGCGCCATCGTGCCGGTGATGACCGACCGATAGGCATGGTTGCGAAAGCCCATGATGTCGTCCTTCTTGTGGTCCTTCCATTCAAAGAACGCCTCACAGGCCCCTTCGATGTCAAAGTCCGGGTAGTCGGTTTCAGCAACCAGCTCTTTCACATAGTCAGCCTGATAATGGATGGCGTCATGGGCATCCTGCCCCGCATCCTCGCCCACTACGCGGTTCGTCACGTCTTGCAGCAGCGCTGCCTTGTCCGTCGGGATCGCAATCCGCCCCATGATCGCATCGCGCACCCACCACGCCTGCGCGTCGAACATGTTGAAGGTGAACCACTGATCCTGCATGCCCAGATAGAACAGCTTCGGGTTATGCACCCAAGCCACACCCTTATACAGGTCGGCCGTCGCCAACCGGTTCGCCGTTTTCAGCCGCAGGTCATCGGGCAGGAACGGGAAATGATGCTTGTAGCCCGTGCAGAGGATGATCGCGTCCACCCGCTTTGACGTGCCATCGGCGAAGTAGGCGGTATCCTCATCCACCCGTTCCAGCTTTGGCACCTCTTTCCAATTGTCCGGCCAGTTGTAGCCCATCGGCGCGTTG
>CALRPK020000135.1:0-5707 GCA_943370015.1 Paracoccus haematequi | reverse complement strand
GGTCACTGCGGACAAGGTCGAATTCCTGTCCAAATCCGCCGATTGGGTGACCTATGACCTGCCGGCAGAGCTTTTGGGCAAGGTCTGGGGCGGCAAGTATCGCGGGCAAAAGCAGAAGTGGTTCCTGTTCCGCTTTACCGGCACGGATGCCGAATTCCGCATCGACAGCGAACACCCAGAATTCGCGCAATGGCGTTGGATCGGGGCGGCAGACATGATCGCCTCGATCGTGCCCTTCAAACGCGCGGTCTATGAGGCGGTGGTGGCAGAGTTCCGCCCCCACCTTGCGCCTTAACTACTGGGCAGCAACCGCAGCCCCGGCCACCATGTCCTGCACCATCGGTATGACCTCTTCGCCGTAAAGGCGAATCCCTTCCATCAGCGTCTCATGCGGCATCGGGCCGGTAGCATATTTCATGTCAAACCGCGTGACCCCCAACGCGGTCACCGCACTGGCAATCTTTTTCGCTACGGTTTGCGGGCTGCCGACGTAGAGCGAGCCGTGCTGGATTTCCCCCATGAACCGCTCTGCCGTGGTGGGTGGCCAGCCGCGTTCCCGCCCGATGCGGTCATACATCGCGCGGTAATGCGGCCAAAGCTGCTCGGCCGCCAGTTCGTCCGTCGCCGCGACATGGCCGGGGGAGTGGATGCCGATGGGCTTCACATCCCGCCCCATCTGGGCGCAGGCGCGGTGGTAAAGGTCGACATAGGGTTTGAATCGCCGCGGATCGCCACCGATGATCGCCAGCATCAGTTGCAAGTCCTGCCGCACCACCCGAACCACCGACTCCGGGCTGCCGCCCACACCCACCCAGACGGGCAAAGGCGTGGACAGAGTCGGGAACACGCGCTGCCGGGTCAGGGCGGGGCGGATCTGGCCCTGCCATGTCACCTCAGGTTCGCGCACCAGACGGGCGAAGAGGTCCAGCTTTTCCTCAAACAGCACCTCGTAATCTTCCAGCGCATGACCAAAAAGCGGGAAGCTTTCGGTGAATGACCCCCGGCCCACGATCACCTCAGCCCGGCCATTCGACAGGGCGTGCAGGGTGGAAAAGCGCTGAAACACCCGGATCGGTTCATCCGACGACAGCACCGTGACCGCCGATCCCAGCTTGATCCGGCTGGTCCGCGCGGCGATAGCGGCAAGCACCACTTCTGGCGCGGAAACGGTGAAATCCTCGCGGTGATGTTCGCCGATGCCGATGAAGTGGATGCCGACCTGATCGGCCAAGACGGCCTGATCGACGACATCGCGCAACACCGCATCCTGCGGCTTCATCAGCCCATCCGCACCCAGCGCGGTATCGCCAAAGGTATCAAGGCCCAGTTCGATCTGCATGGCAAAGCCCTTTCCTGTTGGCTCCAAGATAGGCGTCAAGACCCGCGCCCGAACCCCCCGGCCGCGCAGGGAAAGGGTTTACCCTTGCACAGCCCTAGGCCACATCCCGCGCCAGCAATTGCCCGGCGGGGCCGCCCATGACCTCAAACCGGCTGATCTTGCGGACAAGGTCGGACAGCTTGGCGCTGCCATAGGTGCGGGTGTCGAAATCCGGGTTGGCTTGGGTGATATATTGCCCGACCTGTCCCAGCGAATACCACTCCCCCTCCGGATCAATCGCGCGCATGGCGGCGATGATCAGCGGGATGGCCTTTTGCGGCGGCTCTTTCGCGGGGCGGCCCTGCGGCTTGGGTTCCGGCTTGGCCGAAACTTCGCCCGCCACCGTCACCACGGGCTCTTCCGGCAGATCATAGCTGCCGAGGTTTTCGACATAGATGAACCGCTTGCAGGCCATGCGAAAGGCCTCGGGCGTTTTCTTCTCGCCGATGCCGTAAACGTCCAGGCCCTGTTCGCGGATGCGCGCCGCCAAACGGGTGAAATCGCTGTCGGAACTGACCAGCACAAAGCCGTCAAACAGCCCCGAATGCAGGAAGTCCATCGCCGCGATCACCAGCCCGATGTCGCTGGCATTCTTGCCCTTGGTGTTGGAAAACTGCTGATCGGCCACCAAACCCAAAGAGGCCACCTTCTTCGCCCAACCCGCCAAACGCTGCGCCGACCAGTCGCCATAGATGCGGCGCACCGAGGCCTCACCAAGCGATGCGATCTCTTCAAAGATCGCCTCGGCATGGCTGGAGGGCACGTTGTCGGCGTCAATCAGCACGGCAAGACGGGGGGCGCGGGGGTCGGGCATGAAAACTCCTGTATTCCCCCAAGTCATGCCGCAAAGCGGGGGCTGCGGAAAGGCAATTCGGCTTAGGCCACCAGCGCGACGGCCTTGGCCTCTAGCACTGCCAGCGCCTCGCCCGGCGCGATACCCAACAAGAGCCCGCGCTGACCCGCATTGATCCAGACCTTAGGCGCAGAACAGGCCGCCACCTCAATCGCCGTCGGCACCGCCCGTTTTTGGCCAAAAGGGCTGATCCCGCCCACCTTGTAGCCGGTCAGCTTTTCCGCCTTGGCCGGGGGCATCATCGCCGCCGCCTTGCCGCCAAAGGCCGCCGCCACCCGTTTCATCGACAACTGCCGGTCGGACGGAATAACACAGCAGGCGGGCTTGCCATCCACCTCGACCATCAAGGTCTTCAGCATCAGCGCCGGATCAATCCCCAAGGCCGCCGCTGCCGCCAGCCCGACCGCCTCGGCAGTCGGGTCATAGTCATAGGGGTGCAGCGTCACCGCCACCCCTTTGGCCGCGAGCATCTTCAAACCTTGGGTCGACGCCACCGCCCCTGCCCCTTTCTTCTCTGCTCAAATATCCCAGGGGGTGCGGGGGACTGGTCCCCCGCCCTTTGGTCAGTAGACGACCACCGCCCGGATCGACTCGCCCTTGTGCATCAGATCAAAGCCTTCGTTGATCCGCTCCAAGGGCAGGACATGGGTGATCATGCTGTCGATCTCGATCTTGCCGTCCATGTACCAATCCACGATGCCCGGAACATCGGTGCGCCCGCGTGCGCCACCAAAGGCGGTGCCTTTCCAGACGCGGCCGGTGACCAGTTGGAAGGGCCGGGTTTCGATCACGGCACCAGCGGGGGCCACGCCGATGATGATCGACTGACCCCAGCCGCGATGGGTGGATTCCAGCGCGTCACGCATCACCTTGACGTTGCCGGTGCAGTCAAAGCTGTAGTCCGCCCCGCCGATCTTGTCGAAAGGCGTCTTGGTCAGGTCCACGATGGCCTGCACCACGCTGGTGCCCTCGGGCAGCTTCTTGGGGTTGATGAAATGGGTCATGCCGAATTTGCGACCCCATTCCTCTTTGTCGTCATTGATGTCCACGCCGATGATCATATCGGCCCCGGCCATCTTCAGGCCTTGGATCACGTTCAGCCCGATCCCGCCCAGGCCAAAGACCGCCGCCGTCGCGCCGATTTCCACCTTGGCCGTGTTCAGCACCGCGCCGATGCCCGTGGTCACGCCGCAGCCGATGTAGCAGATCTTGTCGAACGGCGCATCGTCGCGGACCTTGGCCAGCGCAATTTCCGGCACCACCGTGTGATTGGCAAAGGTCGAGCAGCCCATGTAGTGATAGATCGGGGTGCCATCCAGCATCGAAAACCGCGTCGTGCCATCGGGCATCAGGCCCTGCCCCTGCGTCGCGCGGATCGCGGTGCACAGGTTGGTCTTGCGCGACAGGCAGGACGGGCATTCGCGGCATTCCGGGGTATACAGCGGGATGACGTGATCCCCCGGCTTCAGCGTTTTCACGCCCGGCCCCACGGCGATGACGACGCCCGCCCCTTCATGGCCAAGAATCGCGGGAAACAGACCTTCGGGATCGGCACCCGACAGGGTGAATTCATCGGTGTGGCAGATGCCCGTCGCCTTGATTTCAACCAGAACCTCACCCTCTTTCGGGTCTGCAAGGTTCACTTCCATGATCTCCAGCGGCTTGCCGGGGGCTAGGGCAACGGCGGCTCTGGTACGCATGACACACTCCCATTTCAAAGGTTTGGCGCAAGCTGCGGGAAAGTGCCGCGAATTGCAATCTATGCGTTGCATGAACAGATCACGGCCTGACGCGACCAACCAGACCCCGATTCCACATGTGCGGGTGCACCCTTGTCCGACACATCCCTGACGGGTAGCCTGACCAGGTTTTGTTTGAGGTGTTTTGTTCGTGCCCTGTGTTGCCCTCGCGTTTCCCCCTAGGCAAAGCCGCATGCTTGGCCTGATTGTCGCGGTGGCGGCGATGGTGCCAGTCTCGGCCTGTTTGCGCCATCCTGTGGCCGAACAACCCACCTCGCCTGCCCCGCCTACGGGTCAGGATTGCGGTGCAGACGGTTTGTCGCATCTGGTGGGCCAGCATTTCAGCGTGCTCGCGGGCGTAACCTTGCCCGGCGCGTTGCGTGTCCTGCATCCGATGCAGGCGATGACCATGGATTTCAGCCCGTCACGCCTGAATGCGCGGGTCGATGACGCCGGACGGATCCGCGCGCTGACTTGCGGCTGACCCGCAAAAAGAACGGCCCGCCCGAGGGAGAGCGGACCGTCCTGCCACACCCCGATCAGGAGGCGCGGTAAGCCGTATGGCAGGCCTTGCAAGCGCCACCGACAGCACCCATCCCGGCGCCGATGGTTTCCGGGGAACTGACATCCCACGCGCTGGCCGCATCGACCAAGGCTTTGTCCTTGGCAAGGAAATCGTCCCAGTTGGTCCAGATTTCAGCCTTGGCTTCGCTTTCCGGGTCGGTCGCCTGCGGTTCGAATTTCGAGGCGGCTTCGCTGGCAGCGGCGACGATGGCCGCCTTGGCGGCTTCGGCGGCGGCGGCGTCATAGGCGGCTTTGCCACCCGCGATGTCGCCAAGAATCTTCATGTTCTTGCCCAAGGTTTCCATCACTTCCTGACGGGCCTTGACTTGGGGATCGGTGGCTTCGCCCGCGACGGCGACGCCCGCCGCCAAGATCAGGCCAACACCGAGGAGTTTCGTCACGAGTTTCATTGGTAGCTCCCTGCGAAAAAGACGATGCGAAAGTATAGGCATCCGCCTTTATCACAAAAGCAACAACCTTTCGGCGAAGCGCTCCTTTCACGGCTTTGTGCGGCTGGACTCTTGGGGCATCTGCCCCATAATGGAACAAAAAGGGAACAATATGGCGGATCGACGCATCCTCTCGCTTTGGTTTCCGCGCCTTGGCGCGGAACGCGCGCTGCGGCAGCGGCATGACGCGTTGGATTTGCCGCTGGCCGTGGTGGGGGATCGCAATGGCGCGCAGGTGCTGATCTCGCTTGATCCGGTGGCCGAGTCGCGGGGCTTGCATCGTGGTCAACCCTTGCGCGATGCGATGGCGATTTGTCCCGCGCTGGTGACGGTGACGCAGGACGACAAGGCCGAAAGCGCCTTTCTGGATGTGCTGTTGCGTTGGGCGGGAAAGTTTTCGCCTTGGGTCGCGGCGGAACCGCCCGATGCGCTGGTGGTAGACCTGACCGGTTGCGCGCATCTCTTTGGCGGTGAGTCGGCCCTTCTGGACCAGATCGCGCAGGATTGCGCCGGTCTGGGGCTGTCGGTGCGGGCGGGCATTGCCGATACGTTGGGCGCGGCTTGGGCCTTGGCGCGCTATGGCGGGGGCCTTGTGGCAGCATCGGCCACCCGCAGCGGGAATGACATCGCGCAAGAGGCACATGCCACCCGGTCCCGCGCGGCCCCTACCCGCCGCCCACCCGTGACACAGGCTGCCGCTTCGGTGGGCCTGATCGCCCCGCCC
>CALRPK020000134.1:0-5708 GCA_943370015.1 Paracoccus haematequi | reverse complement strand
ACAAACGCGCCCCACGGGGCGCGTTTTTCGTTGTGGCGAAGCCGTCGCTGCAATGACTGCGGTCAGTCGAAATCGCGCAGCGCCATGGCGCGGGCGATTTCTGCCCGAACCAGCTTGCGCACATTGCGGGTGATGCGTTCGCCCAAAGCGCCCTGCAACTCTTCGCGGATGATGTCGCGCACCAGATCGCGCAGCAGGTTTTCTTCGTAAACCGTGTCATCGTCCGAAGGCGCTGATTGCTGGATCGTGCCATCGGCGGCCAGTTGGCGCAGCACCTCAGCCTCTGCCGCGTCAGCCCAGACGGCATCATAGGCGGGATCGGCCATCGTATCGTCATGCAACTCAGCGCCGGGCGCCGCCGCATCCGGCGGCACATCGTCAGACAAAGCGCCAGACAAGGCCATCTCTTGCGGCTGCGCATCCTGCCAGTCGGGCGATGCGAGGCCTGCCTGCGCATCGGCCTCCCACTCCATGGCATCCGCATCCACGACCGGGGCGTGGTCAGGATCGGCGCTTGCCGCCGTTGGCGACGGGTCCAGACGTGGCGCATCTTCCGCACGCGTCAGGCTGACCACATCCGCCGAGGTTTGCCAGCCGGTATCATCCTCCAGCACCGCGTCATCTTCGACATTTACGAAGGCGGCGACCTCCCCCTCATCCCATGCGTCCGTGTCCGCGCGCATTTGCGCCGGCGGATCATCAGCCACCACACGCAGCGCGGGGGTCAGGATCAGCTTTGACGCAGCCAGTTCCTGCGCGGACGACGACACCGGCGCTGGCGCAGGCGCGGCCTGCGTCACAGGCGCTTCGGCGACCGGGCGCGTGGCGACAGGCGTCCCGGACGGGCGCAGGTCTTCCGACACAAGGCGGCGGATAGAGGACAGCACATCCTCGATTTCAACGGAACTCATCGGTTCTGACATCGCGGCGGGGACACTTTCCTTAGCGGCGGCCGATTTGGCTATCAACACATGCTAGCCGCACATCCACCGCGAAACAAGCAAGGCTGCACAAAAGCAAAGGCCGCAGTCCCCAACCGGCGACATGCGGCCCAAGACCCAAGGCGCGGCGTCAGTTGCCGCCGCCCACCTTGCTCAGGATGCGGTCCAGTGCCTTGCCTTGCGGGCTGGTCACCGGGGCGGTCTTGACGGCGTTGTAATACACGGACGGGTCATAGGTCGGCACGCCAAGTTTCAGATGCTCGACCGACAGCATGCCCATGGCAGAGAGCAGGTTATAGACACCGACATAGCGCTGCGCGACGGCGGTGGCGCGGGTGGCGCGGGCGTCCAGCAGGTTCTGTTCGGCGTCGAGCACGTCAAGCGTGGTGCGCGCGCCCAGCGTCGCCTCTTCGCGCACGCCTTCAAACGCCGTTTCCGCCGCCTGAATCTGCAAATCACCCGCGGTGATCGAAGCATTGGCAACATCGACATTCGACCACGCATTGCCCACGCTTTCGCTGACGGTGATGGCCGATTGCGCTAGACCCGCCCGCGCCGCATCCCGCCGCGCGATGGCCTGACGATAGGCCGATGACAGCGCACCACCTGCATAGATCGTCTGCCGGAAGCTGAGGCCCAGCGTCGCGGAATCGACGCGCTTGTCATCGCCATCCGGCGTGGTGTTGAGCGAGGCTGTGCCCGCAATCTTGGGCCGGTAGTTGGCTTGGGCAACGGCGACACCCAGATCGGCCACGGTCACTTCGCGCTTGCGCTGTGCCAATTCGGGATGGCTGCGCAGGGCGATGGCCTGTGCCGCCTCGAGGGATTTCGCCGTGGCGGGCAGCGCGGGCAGTGCCGCCAGATTGCCCGGATAGGCCCCGGTTACAGCCTTGTAGCGTTCGCGGGCCACGTTCAATTCGCCTTGCGCGGCAGCAAGGCCAGATTGCGCGGCGGCAAAGCTGGCCTCGGCAATCGCCACATCGGTGCGGGTGACTTCGCCCACGTCAAAGCGGTCTTTCGCGGCCTGCAATTCCTGACTGATGACGCGCACGTTGTTGTTGCGCAGCGCCACGATCTCTTGCTTCAGGCGCACGTTGACATAAGCATCGACGGCCCCCAGCAAGACCTGCTGTTCCAGCCCCTTCAACGCCTCACGCGTGGCGAGCACGGTTTCCTTGGCGACCTCGATCCCCAGTTTGCTGCGGCCAAAGTCATAGATCGTCATCTGGGCGGCAAGTTGGAACGTGGTGCTGATGGTTTCATTGCTCACCCGCCCACTGAACGTGCCCGCCGTCAACAGCGGCGACTCGGATGAGGTGTATTGATGCTGCGCCACGAATTCCACGACAGGGCGCAGGGCAGCGACAGCCTGCGCCACGCCTTCATCCTGCGCGCGCAACAGCGCCTCATTCTGATCGAGGAGTTTTGAGGTTTTGTAGGCCGCGACCAGCGCGTCTGCCAAAGTCTCTGCCCGCGCGACGGGTGCGGCGACAAGGCCGAAGACCGCAAGCGTAACCGTGGTGACGAATGCCCGCATGGCGCATGCCTCTTTCAAAAAGCTTTGGCCCGCAGGCCGATTTCACGTCTGTTGGTGCGCGGCATCACCGCACACCGCAATAGGGTCACAGCGCGAAGACACGCGCCTTGGCAAAGCCCGGCAGAACCGGGGCCGCCGCGTTGAAGGCAAAGCGCCAAGACAGTTTGCCGTCGATCTTGTAGCCGACCATGGCGGTGCCCAGTGCAGCGTCCATGAAGATCGCGCCGATCCGCCCGCCTTCGCGCAACTGCGCCAGCAGCGCATCCGGCACAACTTCGGCCCCGCCTTGCAGGGTGATCACGTCATAGGGGGCGTTCTTGGCATTGCCCGCCGCCAAGGGGCCGACGATCACGGCGGCATTGTCCACACCTTCGGCCGAAAGGGTGCGCTGCGCCTCTGCGGCCAAGGTGGCATCCTCTTCGACGGCGATCACGGCATGGGCCATGCGGGCGATCACGGCGGTGGAATAACCATAGCCGCAGCCCAGATCGAGCACGGTTTCCGTCGGCTGCACATCCAGCGCATCCAGCATCTTGGCCAGAGTCCGCGCCTCAAGCATCACGCGGCCCGGTGCGATATCAAGGTTTTCGCCCATATAGGCCGCTTCGCGTTTCGCGGCGGGCACATAGACCTCACGCGGGACGGAGAGCATCGCCTCAATGATCGGGAATTTCGTCACATCGGACGGGCGGACCTGCGTATCCACCATCATCACGCGGCGGGTGGAGAAGTCGCTCATGGCTGAACTCATCAGTCTAGTTTCTGTCATCGCCATTCCTGCCACAGAACCATCCAAGGGGCAACGCCCCTTGACCAGCCCCTGCCCGTCACGCCTGCGGTTTTCCGTCGCCTGTGGCCGCTTCGCCCACAGTTCTTGAACGCAGTCGTATCAAAACCAAGCGCGCCGTAAAGCCCCTTCGTGCGGGATATGATGACAACCCTGCGATCAGACCGAAACGGTCGCGCGCAGGGTATCTTTCGACAGCTCCGCCTTGGTGCCCTGCAAGGCCACCGCCCCGCGTTTCAGGACATAAAAACTGTCGGCCAGACCATAGGCAAAGTCGAAATACTGCTCGACCAGAATGATCGCCATATCACCCTTGCCGCGCAGATAGCTGATGACCCGCCCGATTTGCTGGATGATGTTGGGCTGGATACCTTCGGTCGGCTCATCCAGCAGCAGCACTTTCGGCTTCATGATCATCGCCCGCGCGATGGCGAGTTGCTGTTGCTGCCCGCCCGACAAGTCCCCGCCCCGGCGATGGCCCATGTCTTTCAGCACCGGGAAAAGATCATAAATCTCAGCCGGGATGCGGTGTTCGGACTTCGGCAACAGCGCATAGGCGGTTTCCATATTCTCGGTCACGGTGAGCAAGGGAAAGATCATCCGCCCCTGCGGCACCACCGCCAGACCGCGTTTCGCCATGCCCTGCGGCGGCACGCGTGGCACCTCTTCGCCCGCAAGGATGATCTTGCCACCCGATCGTGGATGCGTGCCCGCCAGAGCTTTCAGCAGGCTGGTTTTGCCCACGCCATTGGTGCCCATGACGCAGGTCACCTCACCCGCCCGCGCCTCCATGTCGATGCCATATAGGATTTGCGAGCCGCCGTAATGCAGCGTCAGACCTTCGGTTTTCAGCATCTCAGCCCCGCCCCAGATAGACTTCGATCACCTGCGGATTGCGGGTGACATGGTCGAGCGAGCCTTCGGCCAGCACCGATCCTTCATGCAGCACGGTGACCTTACAATTCAGGCGGCGCACAAACTCCATATCATGCTCCACCACCACCACAGCGCGGGTCTTGGCCATTTCCACCAGCAGGGCCGTGGTGTGCTCACGTTCTGCCAAGGTCATGCCTGCGGCGGGTTCATCGACCAACAGCAGGCGCGGTTCCTGTGCCAAGAGCATCCCGATCTCCAACCATTGTTTTTGACCGTGCGAAAGCTCCCCCGATTTGCGGGCCAAGGCGTCGGACAGGCCCACCTCTGCCGCCAAGGACGCCACCTTGTCGCGATCCGCTTGGCTTTCGCGCCAGAACAGCACCCGCCACGGCGCGCGCTGCGCCTTCAGCGCCATCGTCAGGTTTTCCGCAACGGTCTGATCCTCAAACACCGTCGGGCGCTGGAATTTGCGTCCTACCCCGGCACGGGCAATCTGCGCCTCAGACAATGACAGCAAAGAGATGGAGCGTTCGCCAAAGGTCACGGTCCCGGTATCAGGCCGGGTCTTGCCGGTGACGATGTCCATGAACGTCGTCTTGCCCGCGCCATTGGGGCCGATGATGGCGCGCAACTCAGCCGCTTCGATGTTGAAGGACAGGTTGTTGATGGCGCGGAACCCGTCGAAGGTGACCGAAACGCCCGAGACTTCCAGAAGTGCGGTCATTCCTTGGCCTCCTTCTCCATCAAGGCGCCATCATTCGGGCCAAGCGGTGCGCCGCGCCGGTTGGGGCTGGCAAGCCCCTGCCAAAGGTCGAACAAACCGCCGATGCCCTTGGGCGCGAAAAGTGTGACCGCGACAAAGGACAGGCCAAGGATCACCAGCCACCAATCGACCCAGTCGATTGTGTAGAACCCCAAAGGGATCGACGGTGCCCGCCCCCCGGTGAACCAAGACGACAAAAGCGAGACAAACGCCGCCCCAATCACCGCGCCGTAAAGCCGCCCCCTGCCCCCGATGGCGACCCAGACGGCAAGGTAGATCGAGGCGATGGGGGCCAGTTCCGCCGGGTTGATGATCCCGGCCTGCGGATAATAGAGCGCCCCCGCAATCGCCGCGATCACGGCGGTCAGGGTAAAGGCGAAGAGCTTATACCCCTCAACCGAATAGCCCAGAAAGCGCACCCGCTGTTCGTCATCGCGGATGGCGCGGATGACAGAGCCGAACTTGCCCGACACGACCCATGCGAGCAACAGATAGCCCAGCCCCAGCGCGAAGGCCGAGGCCCAGAAGAACCACATCGACACATCATCCTGACTGACCGCATCCAGCCCCGGCAGGTTCTGCAAACCCGAAAGGCCATTGTTGCCGCGCAGGCCAGAGTCGTTCTGGAACAGATAGAGCGCCAGCGCCAAGGTCATGGCTTGGGTCAGGATCGACAGATACACCCCTGTTACCCGACTGCGGAAGGCCAGCCAGCCAAAGACCAGCGCGAGGATGCCCGGCACCAGCACCACCAGCGCGATCTGCGCCCAGAAGCTATGGGCGAAATACCAGATGGGCGGGAAA
>CALRPK020000133.1:0-5734 GCA_943370015.1 Paracoccus haematequi | reverse complement strand
GCTCGGCTTCGTCGCGCACGGGGCGCGGGGTCACGCGGCGTTCCGGCTTGTCGAAGCTGCGCTCCGGCTTGCCCGCAAAGGTGCGCGCCGGGCGGTCGGGGCGCTGCATGTCAGGCTCACCCACCAGACGGGTCATTTCCAGACCAGCCTCCAGCACCAGCGAGTCGCCGAACTTCGGGGCCACATCATCGGCCAACTGCACATAGGTCACGTCCTGCTGCACGCGGATCGCACCGATGGAGTTTTTGGCAATCCCACCCGCATCGCAGATCTTCGGCAGAATCCAGCGCGCCTCGGCCCGGCCGGTGTGGCCAACCGACAGCGCATACCAGACCGAAGGCCCGAATTCGGCGCGCGGTTTGGCGGGTTCCGACGAGACGGACGGCGGCGGAGCAGAATCAGACAGCTCTTCCGGGGCAGAGCGACCTTCGCGCCACAGACGGATGAAGGCAGCGGCCACTTTTTCGGGGCCGAACAGGCCCAACAGACGATCCGCGGTGCCAGCCTCTTCGCCGACTTCCATTTGCAGGGCCGGGTGTTCCAGCAGGCGAACATCATCCTTGGCCTGCACGTCATCTGCTGACGGGGCCTTGGCCCATTCGGCAACGACCTTGGCACCTTGCAACAGGCGCTGCGCCTTGCGGAATTCGGCGGGCGGCACGATCAGCGCGGACACACCCTTTTGCCCGGCGCGTCCCGTCCGGCCCGAACGGTGCAGCAGCGTTTCCGAGTTTGACGGCAGATCGGCGTGAATCACCAGTTCCAGCCCCGGCAAGTCGATCCCGCGCGCGGCGACGTCCGTGGCGATACAGACACGCGCCCGGCCATCACGCAGCGCTTGCAGCGCGTGGGTGCGTTCCTGCTGGCTGAGTTCACCCGACAGCGCCACAACTTGGAACCCACGGTTGCCCATACGGGCGAGCAGGTGGTTCACGTTCACGCGGGTCTTGCAGAACACGATGGCGGTTTTCGCCTCGTAGAAGCGCAACACGTTGAAGATTGCATGTTCGCGGTCACGCGGGGCGACCGAGATCGCGCGGTATTCGATATCGACGTGCTGCTTCGCCTCGCCCTGCGCGATGATCCGCAGTGCGTTTTTCTGGAAGGTGGCGGCCAGCTTTTCGATCTCTTTCGGCACGGTGGCAGAGAACATCAGCGTGCGGCGGGTATCGGGCGCAGAGCCGAGGATGAATTCCAGATCTTCGGCAAAGCCCAGATCCAGCATCTCATCGGCTTCGTCCAGAACCACGGCCTTGATCCCCGACAGGTCAAGCGAGCCGCGTTCGATATGGTCGCGCAGACGGCCCGGGGTGCCGACAACGATATGCGCGCCACGTTCCAGCGCGCGGCGCTCGGTGCGGTAGTCCATCCCACCGACGCAAGACGCCAGATGCGCGCCCGCCTCACCATAAAGCCACTGGAATTCGCGGTGGACTTGCAGCGCGAGTTCGCGCGTCGGGGCCACGACCAGTGCCAGCGGCTTGTCGGCGAACATCAGACGGTCATGGCCGTCCAGCACCTCTGGCGCGATGGCCAGACCGAAAGCGACGGTCTTGCCCGATCCGGTTTGCGCCGAAACCAGCGCGTCGCGGCCATGTGCCTCTTCGACGAGGACGGCCTTTTGCACCGGCGTCAAGGTTTCATAACCCTTGGCCGAAAGAGCCGCTGCCAAAGGCGCGGCCAAAATCATATCTGTCATGTCTTTTCCCAAAAGGGGCGCGGCCTTGCCGCATCTGCCCCGTGAAGTGCCAGTGAAACGCGGCACCTCATTCCCCTTGGCGGTGGCTCCCTGCCCCCCGCCCCGGAATCTTTGGGCCGTGTAATGCGTGCCTTACAGCAAAGACCGCCCTGTGTATAGCCGCCATTTCGGTCGCGATGGCAGCGCGTTGCGGCAAGACGGCGCATAAGGTGTCCCCGATGGGCAACGCTCTCATCCTTTTGGGGTAGATTTTGCCAAAGGATACATCCGGAACGGGACTTGCAGGGGGGTGACCTAACAGGGACGCCCACTGCGACGTCCTGTGGGATGGTCAATTCAGGGGGACGTGGTGCAGCAAGATAAACTCAGCCAAGTGATCGGTCGGATTGGTCGGCGTGTGGAAAGCTATGGCCGGACGAATGACCAGATCGTGCTGCAATCCCACATCCTCGCCGTCAATTCGATGATCGAGGCGGCGCGCGCCGGGGCGCAGGGCCGGGGGTTTTCGGTCGTGGCCGCTGAGATGAAGCGCATGTCGGATCAGACGAAGTCGATGGCCGACAGCTTCCGGCAGGATGTGTTGGGCATCGTCCAATCGGCCGAGTCCGAGACGGCAGAGTTGGTTTCGGCGCTGGAGGCGGCGGAACGCGAACGCATGGTGGCGCTGGCGCTGAATCTGGTGCAACTGATCGTGCGCAACCTGTTTGAACGCACCGCCGATGTCCGTTGGTGGGCGACCGAACCCGCGCTGTGGTCTGCGCTGTCGTTTGCGCAAAACGGCCCGGCCCGTGGCCCGATTGGCGAGGCGCGTTTGCGCCTGCAGACCATCCACCGTTACTACACCGTCTATCGTGACTTGATGCTGCTGGATATGGACGGGCGCATTCTGGCCAATGCGGCAGAGGCATCGCAGCGCAACCTGTCGGGCGAAGAACGCGAATGGTTCAGCCGCGCTGCCGCCCTGCGGTCAGGGCATGATTACACCGTCAGCACCGTGCATCCCAATCCGCAGGATGGTGCGCCGTGGCTGGTCTATGCCGCCACTGTCCGCGAAGGCGGGGCGGCGGATGGCGCAGCGCTGGGCGTGCTGGCGGTTGCCTTCAACTGGGACCGCGAGGCCGGGTTGATCGTGCGCGTAGAGGCGGGTTTCACCGCCGAGGAATGGACGCGGTCACGCGTGCTGCTTTTGGACCGCGATTTCCGCATTCTTGCGGATTCTGATGGCGCGCCCTTGGGGTCTTTGTTCGCGCTGAACCACGGCGGGGCGGAAAAGGGCTGTGTTCAAGCACCCGATGGCACGTTGACCGCTTTCGCCCGGACGATAGGTTATCAGGACTATGACGGTCTGGGTTGGTATGGCGTCGTGGTGCGCCGTCCGGTGAAAGGCTAAAGCCCGAGCTTTTCCAAGGCCGAGTCCAGCGCGGACCAATCATCCAGACGCAGACGCACCGGCAGGGTCAGCACCTTGGGCCGAAAGGCCGGGGGCAGGCGGACGGCGTCTTTTTCGGTCGTCACCAGTTGTGCGCCTGTCAGCTTTGCCTCGGCCTCAAGACGCAGCATCAAGGCGTCGGACAGGGGTTGGTGGTCGTCCAGCGCGACGGCGCGGGTGATCGTGGCACCTTCGCTGCGCAGGGTGGCAAAGAATTTCTCAGGGTGGCCGATCCCGGCAAAGGCGATGACGCGGGTGCCCTGCCAATCCATCCCCATTTTCAACGGGGCCAGATGCCCGGTCACATGCGGCAAGGGCGCGATGGCCTGCCCCCAATCGGTGGCAAAGCGGCTTTGCGCCGCTGCGTCCCCGATGGAGAGCACAAGATCGGCGCGGCGCAATCCCGTGGCCACGGGTTCGCGCAAAGGGCCAGCGGGCAGGCAGCGGCCATTGCCAAAGCCCTTGGCCGCATCGACGACGATCAGCGACAGGTCTTTGTGCACCGACGGGTTCTGGAATCCGTCATCCAGCAAGATCACCTCTGCCCCATCGGCCACGGCAGCCCGCACGCCAGCCGCCCGATCCCGCGCCACCCAAGCGGGGCCAAAAGCCGCGATCAGCAGCGGCTCATCCCCCACATGGCGGGCGCGGTGGCGGGTTTCCTGCACCCGCACGGGGCCTTCAAGCGTGCCGCCGTGCCCGCGGGACACGGTATGGACCCGCCGCCCCCGTGCCGTCAGCCGTTCGATCAGGGCGATGGTGGTGGGCGTCTTGCCGGTGCCGCCTGCGTTCAGATTGCCGATGCAAATGACGGGCACAGGGGCCTTCCATCCGGCCTGCGCCACCCGCCGCGCGGTGCCAGCGGCGTAAAGTGCACCCAGCGGGGCCAAGGCCAGCGCCTTCCATGACGGACGATCCGGCGGGGTGAACCAGAAATCAGGTGCGCGCATCAGCCTTCCCCATCCATCACGCGCCGGATCAGCGTCATGACATGTTCTGTCACCTCTGCCCCATCAGACGCCACCGCCCAAGCGGCCTGTGCCAGACGTGCGGTGCGGTCGGGCGACAGAAGATCCCCCAACGCCTCACCCAAATCAGCCCCCGATGTCACCGCACGCGCGGCCCGCGCGGCGCCCAGACGGCCAAAGGTGGTGCCGTAGGGGCCCGGACGTGGGCCGTAGACAATCGCCGACCCCAAGGCTGCCGGTTCCAACGGATCACGCCCGCAGCCCTGCCCCAGCAGCGACCCGCCCAGATAGGTGATCGGGGCCAGCCGATACCACAGCCCGTATTCCGATGCGGAATCGGCGACATAGACCTCTGACTCCGGCTCTGGTTCCTGTTCGGCGGAGCGCAGGGCGACGGACCAACCCTCTTCGTCCTCAAGCCGCCGGGCCAAGGCTTCGGCGCGGCTGGGGTCTTCGGGCACGATGATGAGGATCAGGCGATGTGCCATACGCAGTGCCGCCCGATGCGCCGCGATGATCGAGGTTTCCTCCATCTCTGGCAGGCTTGCCGCCAGCCAGACCGGACGCGTGCCCAGAGTGCGTGCCAAGGCGGCGCGTTCGGCCTCAAGACAAGGTAGCGCGGCGCTGTCCTCTTCCATCCGGCCCGTGATTTCCACATGGGACGGCGGCGCACCGGCCTTGCGAAAGGCGCGGGCGGCGGGTTCGTCGACGGTCAGGATATGCCGAAACAGCGGCAGGAGGCTGCGCATCAGGCCGGGATACCAGCCATCCCGATCCCGTAAAAACTGCGGCTGACGCCCTGCCACCATCAAAAGCGGCACCTTGCGCTGCGCGGCTTCGGCCACCAGCGCGGGACGGATTTCGCCTTCGGCAAACACCGCAAGTTCGGGTGCCCAATGGGACAGAAAGGCTCGCGACTCAGCCGGGGTGTCGATGGGCGGCGGTTGGCGGATCAGACCGGGACGGTTGCGGCGATCGGCTTCGGCCATTGATGCCAAGACCGGATCGGGTGCAGTCAACAGGACATGCACCCCATCCTCGTCCCAGAGCCGTGCCGCCAAGCGCTGCATCGCCCGCAGACATTCCGGCCCCGGCGCATGCAACCAGACCAGCCGCCCCACAGGCCGCGCAGGACGCTCCGGCGCTGAGCCTTGCTCGCGCCGGTTCGACAGGTTGTAAAGCGTCAGACCAAGCGAGAGGGCCATGCGGGGGCTTTCAGTCCGTGGTGTCAGCTGTCCATTTCTTCGGTGGTCGATCCGGGCTGTGCCTCGTCGCGCAGGCGGTGGATATGGGCGATGAAGTAACGCATGTGGGCATTGTCCACGGTGCGCTGCGCCTCGGCCTTCCAGGCGGAAAAGGCGCTGGCATAGTCGGGGAACATGCCGACGATGTGGATTTGCGAGACGTCGCGGAAGACGTTCTTTTGCGGGGTCACGAGTTCACCACCAAAGACGAGGTGCAGGCGTTGGGCCATTGTATGCTCCGGGAGGGGGAGGTTCAGGTTGCGCCAAACTATCCGCCCCACGGCGCAGCCTCAAGCCGTGGGCTGCGGTTTATGATGTGGCGCTTTGGGTTGGCGTGGGAAAGGGGGGCTGTCTGCCCCCCTCACCCCCCGAGGATATTTGCCGCAGAGAAGAC
>CALRPK020000132.1:0-5768 GCA_943370015.1 Paracoccus haematequi | reverse complement strand
CGACAAGGCATCCTGTGCCCCGGCCAGCCGTTCTTGAATCGGCGCGGAATGGCCGGGTGCGCCGACAATGGCAATACGACGATGGCCGAGCGCCAACACATGCTCTGCCGCAATCCGCAGACCCATCGCGTGATCGGCCTTGACCACATCAGCACCGATCCCCGGCAGGGCGCGATCAATTCCCACAATGGGAATATTGGCCGCCGTCAACCGGGCAAAGGCGCGGCTGTCGGCCGTCACGCTGACCGCCAGCATGCCATCCACCCTTTGTGCCAACAGGGCGGCGACATAGTCTTCTTCCCGTGCCGGATCCTCAGCCGTGGAACAGATCAGCGCCCGGTAGCCGCGCGCCGACAGGGCCTGTTCGACCTCATGCGCCAGAATGCCAAAGAAATGCAGGTCCAGCGCGGGCAAGAGCAACCCCACCATCCGGCTTTCGGCGGTCCGCATCAGGCGGGCACCGGCATTGGGGCGGTATCCGCTTTCGGCAATCGCCGCCTCGACCCGCGCGCGGGTGGCGGCGGCGACATAGCCTGATCCGTTGATCACCCGCGATACCGTGGCAATCGAGGCCCCGGCCCGTTCGGCGATATCCTTGATCCCGGCCATGCGCGCATCCCAAGCGGTTTTTCCCTGTCTGCGCCAAGGGGGGCAGTCTGTAAAGGGTTTGACTGATCCAGCCTATGGTTGCCGCGAGGATGATCGCTGCATAAACAATCCTCAAAATGACATTAAATGTGTCGGATTGCCGCAAATAGATTGATCTTCCACAGGGAACTTGGCATTACGAATCAAAGTTTATCAATACTGCACAACTCACAGTTTCAATTGCACCCGCCTTGCCTTGTGGTAAATGACAGGCGGTGCATTCATGCGTGACAGGGTTATTTCAATATGGATTTTACGGGCGAACGGTATATTCCCGGCCTTGGCGGCAGTATCGCGCTGGAACATGAACACCGCTATCGGTTCTGCCTTGATCTGGTGAAGGGCCGCCGCGTGCTGGACATCGCCTGTGGCGAAGGCTTCGGTTCCGCCATGATGTCGGAACGCGCCGAAAAGGTCTGGGGCGTCGACATCGACCGCCACGCCGTTGCCCATGCCAGCGCTAATTACAAACGTGACAATCTTCGCTATCTGGTCGGCTCTTGCGCCGGTATCCCGCTGCCCGATGCGTCGGTTGATGTGGTGGTCAGTTTTGAGACCATCGAACATCACGACGAACATGACGCCATGATGGATGAAATCCGCCGCGTGCTGCGTCCGGGCGGGGTTCTGGTCATCTCCAGCCCCGACAAGCGCACCTATTCGGACGAACGCGCCTTTCGCAACGAATTCCACGTCAAGGAACTCTATGCCGAGGAATTCGCCGCCCTGCTGAAAAGCCGCTTTCCGCATGTGACGATGTTCGGACAGCGGATCGTCTACGGCTCTGCCCTGCTGCTGCAAGAGGGGCCGGGGGAAATCCGGTCTTACGGGATCGACCAGACCACGCCGGTTTCAGGTGTTCCCGCACCGCTGTTCAACCTTGCCATCGCGTCGGATGATCCGTCTTGGGCGGCGCTGGTACAGGGCGGTATCCTTGAGGACACGGTCTATCGCAGCGAAGCGATCATCGAACGCACCACGCTGGGCGAATGGCAGGCCGATGCGCTGCGGCTGGAACTGTCTGAAATGGCACGCAAACTGGCTGGCCTTCAGCGTGAGAAGACCGCCGTCTCTGGCCAGCTTTCGGCCCTGCGCGACCAGACCACCACCCGCATCCGCGACCTTGAGGCCGAGGTGGACAACCTGCGCCGCGCCTATTACGGCAGCACCTTCCTGCGCCGCTTGGCCTTCCACCGCCGGGGCAAGCCGCGCGGATGGCTGCGCAAACTGTTGCTGGCCGACAAGCAGGGCACCCCGCGCAACGCGACCCGCCGCATCCTGTTCAAGAAAAACGGCCACGTGCGCCCGATCTTTGCGCCGTGGTATGCGCCCTATCTGGCGGCGACCCAGCCCGGCAGTACGGACGCGCCGCGCGTGGATTACGTCGATTTCCTGCGCCAGCGCATCGCCACTGGCGATTTTGCCTTGGCGCAAACCGTGCATATCGTCACCACCCAGCCCACCGAATTTGTCGGTGAGGCCTTTGCCGCCGCCCTGTCCAAGACCCGTCTGACCGTGACGCGCGGGACAGAGATGCCCGCAAGCTTTGACCATGATCTTTACATCATCGTGGCCCCGCAGATGTTTGCCACCCTGCCGCCGCCCGGCAAGCTGATCGTGGTGCAGATGGAACAGGTCCGCGCCTCGCGTTGGGTGGATGAGGCCTATATGGCGCGGATGCATGCCAGCCTTGCCGTGCTGGATTACTCGCGCGACAACATCGCCGCGCTGACCGAGCGGGGCCTGCCGTTCAAACAGATGTATTTCGTGCCGATCCGCCCGCTGCGCCGTCCCGCGCCGCAAAACACCGACCGCGATATCGACGTGCTGTTTTATGGCGCGATCGCATCCGAACGGCGGGGGCGCTATATCACCGCCCTGCGGGAAAAACTGAATCTTCGGGTTGAAAGTGACACCTTCGGCCCGGCCTTGCGCGATATTCTGGACCGCACCAAGATCGTCGCCAACATCCATTTCTATGAAAACGCCCTGTTGGAAACCACCCGTCTGGGTGAGGCGATCAGCCATGGCACCTTTGTGGTCTCGGAAGATGCCGCCGACCAGAAGGACCACGCGGGCACCTATGACGGTATGGTCGATTTCGTGCCGCGCAACGAGGTGGACGCCTTCGTTGACCGTGTGCAGGCGGCCCTCGCGGCATGGCAGGCCCCGGTGGAGGTTCCCGCCGATGAAGGCTTCCGCGGCATGACCTTCCATGTCCTGCGCGCGTTGCATGGGATCGGCGTGCTGTCACTGGATGAAATGCAAGAGGCCTGCGCTGGCATGGCGCTGCCGTCGGATCGGTTGATCCTTGCCTTGCCCGAACAGGTGGACCGCTACGACTTTGCGCTGCGCAACGCCTTGCCGGGTGCGGTGCCCTTCCATGGCTTGCGGCAGTTGGACGGCTGGCGCGGCTGTGCCTCAAGCTACAAGTTCATGGCCACGCAGGCGCTGGCGGATGATCTGGCGCATCTGGTGATCTACGAAGAGGATGCCACGTTTGAACCGGGGGCGGACAAGCGCCTGACGGCGATTGAAACCCATCTGGATGCCCGCGACGATTGGGACATCTTCTCAGGGCTGCTCAGCGATCTGCATGCCGATGCCCGCATCACCGCCATTCGCAGCGCCGAGGGCGAAGAGTTCCTGGAGCTTGATTCCGTCATGGGCATGGTGTTCGGCATCTACAGCCGTCGCGGTCTGGCCCTGCTTGCCGGGTTCGAGTTTGAGGGGACGGATACCGCACGCCACACCATCGACCGCTATCTGGAAACCCGCCGTCCGCGCACCCTGACCGTCTGGCCGCCGCTGGCCGGGCATGATGAGGGTTTGGACAGCACGCTTTGGCCGGTGAACAATGCCGCTGCGGTGCAGATGATCACCGACAGCATCGCCCGTCTGGGCGAAAAGCGCGCGGCGGCGCGGCGTGACCTTGGCTTGGATCGTCCGGTGGCGGTGGCGAAAAGCGCCTGACGGATCAGACGGCTTGGGGCCTGGGCATCGTCCCGGCCTGCGCCTTGGGTTTGATCTTCAGCGCGCGCTTTTCCACCAAATGCCACGAGGCAAAGGCGAAGATCAGCGAAATCACCAGCGCCAGCAGGATATGCCCGACAAAGGGCAGCCGGTCGCCAAAGGCCCAAGACAGGGTCTGCGCCACCGGAAAGCCGTAAAGATAGGTGCCATAGGACAGATCGCCAAAGCGTCCGAAATCGCGCAAGACCGGGGTTGATGTCGATCCCAGCGCAATCACCGAATAGCTGGTGATCAGGATGAACAGCGGTTCGGCATAAATCCCCGCCCGTGCGATACCGACTGCCACTGCCATTGCCACCAGTGCCGCCACGGGCGACAGCGGCAGCCAGCGCCGCGCCAGTTGGATGCAACCGCCGATCATGAAATAGGGTGCCACCTCGATCACCGACATCACCGGCGTGGCATAGACCACTGCCCCGGTCAGATAGCCGGTCTGAAAATGAATCTCGGCCATGTTCAGCGCCATAAAGGCCAGCGTCAGCGCCCCCCAAACCGCCGCAAAGCCCACAACCCGCAGCCAGCGCGCGGCCAAGCCACAAGCCAGCACCAGAAGATACATGAAAAACTCGGCCGGCAAGCTCCAGAGCGATCCGTTGACGGCGTTGGGATAGGTGTTGGTCTCAAACACGCCGGGCAGGGAATAGGCGATGTAAAGACGCATGTTCAGGAAATAATCGCCGAACATCGAATGGCCGAAATACTCTGCCAGCGGCAGGCGGGTGACCAAGGGGCCAAGGACAAAGGCCGCCAGCAGCACCACAAGGATCAGCGCCGGGAAAATCCGCAGTACGCGTTTCAACAAGAACCGCCGGGCATGCGGGTCATGCGTCCAGCTTGCCACGATCAGAAAGCCCGACAGCGCAAAGAACAGCTTGACCGCATAGGTCGAGATCGAGGTGTGCAGGAAATACGGCAGATCAGGATGCGCCAACAGCGGATAGGCATGGCCCACGATCACCAATGACGCCGCCATCAGGCGCACGAAGTCAAAGTTGTTGCTGGCATGCGGTTTGGCGGTGGTCATGGTCTGGTCACTCTGCGGCAGCGGCGAAGATGCTGTCCAACACCCCCGGCATCGAAGAGGCTCCACCGATCGCCAATCGGATCGTGTCGTCGAATTCATCGTCAAAGGTGAAAAAGGCGATGCGGGTGATCCCATCATCCTTACGGGCGCGGGCGATGTCCAGATAGCGGTTCACCTCATCTTGCACGCGGGATTCCACCAAGAGCGTGGGTTGTTCGCTTTCCGGTGTTCCGGCGGCGGTAAACTCCAGCATCCCGTTGTTGCTGCTTTCGCCGATCAGCATGATTTCGGGCGATTGACCCGAGGCGGCGATTTCCTGTTTCAGCAAATCCAGCGTGCCGTTCATGCGGCAATCAAACATATCGTCCAGCATCACACGGTCCTTGTTGCGGGCGTCATCGCCGGGGGTCACGGGACCGTCTTGATAAAAGGACAGCTTGGCCCGCAAGCCCGATGCCGTTTCACCAAAGAACCGGTCACAACTGCGCAGGTCGGTGTTCACCGCAAACCAACTGAGCGACGTTTCCGAAACCGTATCCATCAACAGGGTCGAGACATAGTAATCAAAGGCCACCACGTCATAACCTTGCGGGATACCGCCCCCCAGATACCGATTGCCCGCCGCGTCATAGGTGGTCAGGCGAAAGGCATCGAAGGTTTCGACCCATTGCTGACCTTCCTCGGTCTCTTCGACCGTGGCGCGGTAGGTGTCGGCGGTTTCGACATAGCGCACGGATTCGCGATCCAAGGCCTCGGCAAAGGGGGCGTGGAACATCGCGGATGCAAACAGCACGCCCAGTTTCACGCCATCAATCTTGCGCGCGGCCAGTTCGGCGCGGAAGAGACGCCCGGCACGTTCCAGTTCCGCCTTGGGCACACCGTTCAGATAGGGTTCATCGACCATGAACAGCGTGTCCACCACGCCCGGATTGGCGGCCATCATGTCAAGGAACGGCCCAATCACCTGACGCAACTGGTCATCGGGCAGGATGTCGCGCAGCTTGTTGTCGGCGCGGGGGGCAAAGGTCTTTTCCGCCTCTGTCCCGTCAGCGCGGATATAGGC
>CALRPK020000131.1:0-5779 GCA_943370015.1 Paracoccus haematequi | reverse complement strand
AGACCCATCGCCACACCGGCGACCGGGGCTTTCAGCGGAACGCCCGCATCCATCATCGACAGCGACCCGCCGCAGACCGAAGCCATGGACGAAGAGCCGTTCGATTCCGTGATCTCGGACACGACGCGGACGGTATAGGGGAAGTCGGTCGGGGCAGGCAGCACAGCCTGCAGCGCACGCCATGCCAGCTTGCCGTGACCGATTTCACGACGACCGGGCGAGCCGACCCGACCCACTTCGCCAACCGAATAGGGCGGGAAGTTGTAGTGCAGCAGGAAGTTGGAGCGCGAATTGCCGTGCAGGGCGTCGATGATCTGCTCATCTTCGCCGGTGCCCAGCGTGGTCACGACCAGCGCTTGGGTTTCACCACGGGTGAACAGGGCCGACCCATGGGTGCGCGGCAGAATGCCGGTTTCCGACACGATCTGACGCACGGTCTTGTTGTCACGCCCGTCGATACGCGCGCCACCGGTGATGATGTCACCGCGCAGGATGGACGATTCCAGCTTCTTGATCGCCGAGCCGAGGTTGATGTCGGCCTTGTCCTCGTCGGACAGCTGGCCCTTGATCGTGGCGACAGCGGCGGAAATCGCGTTGGTGCGGTCTTGCTTGTCCTTGATGGCGAAAGCGGCGCGCATTTCAGTTTCGCCAGCCGCTTTGACCTTGGCGTAGATCGCGGTCAGATCAGGGGGCGAGAAGTCGAACGGCTCTTTCGCGGCATCTTCGGCCAGATCGATGATCAGGTCGATGACGGGCTGCATCGCGGCATGGCCAAACTTGACCGCGCCCAGCATTTCGTCTTCGGTCAGTTCATAGGCTTCGGATTCCACCATCATCACGGCGTCTTTGGTGCCAGCGATGACCAGATCCAGACGCTGTTCGGGGTTGGCACGCAGGTTCTGCATGTCATCCACGGACGGGTTCAGGGTGTAGGCGCCATTGGCAAAACCAACCCGTGCCGCGCCGATGGGGCCACGGAAGGGCACGCCCGAAATCGTCAGCGCAGCCGAAGCGGCGATCATGGCGACGATGTCGGAATCGTTGTGCAGGTCATGCGACAGAACGGTGGCCATCACGAGGACTTCGTTCTTGAAGCCTTCGACAAACAGCGGGCGGCAGGGACGGTCGATCAGACGCGAAACCAGCGTTTCCTTTTCCGAAGGACGCGCCTCGCGCTTGAAGAAGCCGCCGGGGATCTTGCCCGCGGCATAGTATTTTTCTTGGTAGTGGACGGTCAGGGGGAAAAAGTCCTGACCCGGCTTTGCCTGACGGGCAAAGGTGACGTTGGCCATGACCGAGGTTTCGCCCAGCGTGGCGATGACGGTGCCATCGGCCTGACGCGCAACCTTACCGGTTTCCAGCGTCAGCGTTTCATCGCCCCACTGGATGGATTTCTTGACGACATTGAACATAGATCGTTTCCTCTGAGGGGTTCCCGGCCCTCCGGCCCCTCGCATCTGGCGGCCCCAGTGCCGCCACCCCCTATCCTTCGCATGGGCCCGGGGGTGTGGGCCTCACGTCGCAGATGGCCGCGCCTTACAGGAAAACGGGGTGTTTGGGAAGGGGCACGGGGGATGGGGGCGTTGACGACGGGCCGTCGGATGCCCATCCTTTCAATCGTCACCTGTGACGCGTTGGAAGAGTGCAGATCATGACGGACCCAAACCAGCCTTTGCCAGTCGGCCCTGACCGCAGGGAGAGTGACCGTCAACGCGCCATTGCCGAAATTCAGGAACTGATTGATGCGGGTCTGGCATCCGGTCCTGCACAGCCTTTTGACATGCAGGCGTTTCTGGCGGAACGCGAAGGGCGCTAACCCTCAAAACACCGCATGCGCGCCGCGGTCGTCGGTGACCTCGCCGCGCAGGATGGCGGCGTAGTGGTCCTCCAGTCGGTCTGACCCGAATTCCGGCGTGGCCTCGGCGTCACAACGGCTGCCGGTCCAGACCAGCATCGACTCGGTCGCGTAATAGCGGCCAATGCGGGCGAATTCGGCCTTGGTGGCGAGGCGCGGCGACAGGCGGCCCAAGGTGGACAGGACTGCGATGATCGTATCCATCAGCGCCACGGGGACCCGTTTGATCCTGACCGGCGCGCCCGTCAGCCGTTCCAGCATCGCCGCCTGATCCAAAGGCGTGACCGCAGGCCCCGGACCGCCGATGGGCAGGATGCGGTTTTCCGCGGCGGGATCGGTCAGGCTTTGCGCGATAAAGCGGCCCAGATCGGCATCAGAGATCGGCTTGCAAGCGGTAAGGCGGCCATCGCCGAACACCAGAAACGCCCGCCCCTCTGCCACCCGCGCCACCTGACCGGACAGGGATTTAAAAAACGCCGTGGGGCGAATGATCGTCCAGCGCAGGGGGGCGGCTTGCAATTCGGCCTCAAACTCCAGTTTGGCGCGCTGGAACGGCAAGAGCGGTTTTTGCACGCAGATCGCGGACAAAAGGACAAAGCGCGTGACACCCGCCGCCAAAGCCGCCCGCAAGGCGGCAGCATTGGCGTCCCGGTCCACAGCACGGGCATCGGCGGGAGAGCCTGAACGACTGGCGATGCAAGACACCACCGCATCGGGGCGCGTCTGCATCGCCTGCGCCAGCGCGGCGGGATCGGTCACTGCGCCGCGGATCACTGCGACGCCCTCAGGTGCCTGTGCCGCCGGGCGCAACAGCACGGTGACGGAATGCCCCGCCGCCAACAGCGCCCGCGCGGTAGCGCGGCCAACGGTGCCCGAAGCGCCCAAGAGAAGAACATTCAGTGTCATGGCAGCAACCTAGCACCACGAACGGACAGGCCGCAAAGCGAAACGCCCGCACCTTTCGGCGCGGGCGTTCGGACGTTCCAGAAGAATCGGATCAGCGACGCAGCCCCAGACGGGCGATCAGCGAGGCATAACGGCCTTCGTCCTTGGCCTTGAGGTAGTCCAGCAGCTTGCGGCGCTGGGCGACCATCATCAGAAGGCCACGACGGCTGTGGTTGTCCTTCTTGTGGCCCTTGAAATGCTCGGTCAGGGTCGCGATGCGCGACGAAAGAATCGCCACCTGAACTTCCGGCGAGCCGGTGTCGTTCTCTTTGGTCGCGTATTCCTTGATCAGGCGGGCTTTTTCTTCAACGGTGATCGACATCGGAATCTCCTGTAAAGAGGGTGAAGGCACAAGCCGGGATGTCGTCCAGCAGGGCCGATAGATGCCCCGGAACCTCCGGGACGGTGCGCCATAGCGGGAATCGGTGGAAAAGGAAAGCCCCAAGCCGCGCAGCTGGGCCGCAGGGCTGTTTACCATTGTTGCAGAATCCCGAACCCGGCGACACCGGCCGTGGTAATTTGGCGTCGGGGGTTTCTGGGACGGGCGCGGCGGTGCCCGCAGGTGGGCATATGTTGATCGGCTTTCTTGTGGCCTTGATGGCCGGGGCCTTGGCGACGGCGGTGATGCCGTTTGACGAAGACCCGGAGGATGACGACGATCCGGCAGATGACAGCCCGGATCAAGGCTTGGTCACTTTGGACATGCCCGCGTCTGATCCGGCGGGTATGCCGACCTCGGACGATATCCCGGATGTTCCGGCGATCGGGGGCTTGATCATGGGCACCCCGGGCGCGGACCTGTTGAATGGCGACGGCGGCGACGACCTGATTGACGCAGGCGATGGCGATGACTGGCTGTCGGGCGGCGGCGGCGGTGACGTTTTGCTTGGTGGTGCCGGGAATGATTCGTCAGACGGCGGTGACGGGTGGGACCGGATTTCGGCTGGCTCTGGCGATGATCGGGTGACCGCCGGGGCGGGGGATGATGTCGTCAGCGGCGAGGGTGGCGCGGATCACCTGTCAGGTCAGGCGGGTGCAGACCGGATCGAAGGCGGCGACGGGCGCGATACGCTGCTGGGCGGCGATGGCGATGACACGCTCTTGGCCGGGGATGGCGGCGGCTGGATCGCAGGGGGCGATGGGGCCGATAGCCTGATCGGCGGCGAAGGTGTCGATGAAATGGACGGCGGCACCGGCAATGACAGCCTGTTCGGTCAGGGGGATGAGGCTGATTTCCTGAACGGCGGCGCAGGTGACGATCTGCTGCACCTGATGGGCGCGGATGTGGCGACGGGTGGCGCGGGGGCGGATCGGTTCGACATTGACGGCAGCGGCGGCACGATTGCAGATTACGATCCCGCCGAGGATCGTTTGTTCGTGGTCTATGATCCGGCGCTGCACCCTGACCCGCAGGTGTCTGTCAATGACGATGGGGCGGACGCGCTGGTCTATCTGGACGGTCAGGAACTGGCGCGCGTCTCTGGGGCTGCCGGATTGCAGGCCGGGATGGTGAGTCTGCGCGGGCTGTGACGGTCAGGCCCAAAGCGCGGGCTGCTGGTCATAGCCGATGTAGAGCGGATGCTTGGGGTGCCCGTCTTGCGTAAGCCCAAGCGTGAACAACGGCTTGCCCGTCGCCCGCAACAAGGCCGCCACCTGCGGACCCCGCGCCAGATGCGCGCCATGCGTGCCCCAAGCGCAAATGATCCGATCCGCCCAATGCAGGGCCGAATCGCGGATCGCCGCGTCATTCTCTGGCCCCACCGGATCGGCCTGCGCGCGCATCATGCGCGGATCGGTGGCGCGATAGGCGAAGATATTGGTCACCCGGAACGCCCCAAAGCCCAAGGCCCGCGCACGGCGCTCGCAGCGTTCCACCGTCGGGTCGTTTTGAAATTCCGTCGCGGTGGAGGGGTTGAGCATGACAAACAGCGCTTTCGGCCCCTGTGCATCCCAGACCCGCGTCAGCAGATAGCGATAGCTTTCACAGGGCGAATAGATCGCCTCTGACTGGGCATCGCCTTTCAGATGGGTGCGGGTGATCATGCGGGCGGATCCGATGTTGGCTGCATCCTGAAGACCAGCATTTCCGATGTGGATCAAGGCCCCCTCAGCCCGACCCTCTCCCCCGCTTAGGTGAGGAGGCAAGGCCGTCAGTTGAACACGCGACTGGGGTGCAATTCGCCGCTGCGGTAGGTGCCCACAGCCACGGCGCGGCCTTGGTAAGAGGCCCAAGCCTCGGTCCCCCATTCGACGCCTGAGGCGATGACCATGCCGGGGTTGCCGTTCTTCAACCGCGCGGCCCCTTCGGGGGTGGCGGGCAGTTCGGGCAGGTCAGCCAAGCCGCGTTCCAAGGGCAGCAGCAGCGCGTCAATCTCATCCGTGCGGGCCAGACGGTCGATATCCTCAAGGCTGACGCCTTCATGGGCGTCAAAGGGGCCTGACCATTCCCGGCGCAGCCACGCCACATGGCCAAGGCAGCCCAAAGCTGCGCCGAGATCGCGGGCGATGGAGCGGACGTAGCCGCCCTTGCCGCAGACCATTTCCAACTCGACATGGTCAGGATCGGGGCGGGCGAGCATTGTCAGGCTGTCCACCCACAAAGGGCGGGCGGCGAGGTCCATCTGCTCCCCCTCGCGCGCCAGATCATAGGCGCGTTCGCCATCGACTTTGACGGCGGAAAACTGCGGTGGGACCTGTTCGATTTGGCCGCGAAAGGCCGCCAAGGCATCGGCGATGGCGTCATCCGTCGGGCGGCTGTCGCGCGTGTCCAGCACGGTCCCCTCGGCATCGTCGGTCGTGGTCGATGCGCCCAGACGCACCATGAAGCGGTAGCATTTCAGCGCGTCCGTGATATGGGCCACGGTCTTGGTCGCCTCGCCCAGCGCGACGGCCAGAACGCCGGTCGCTGCCGGGTCCAGCGTGCCCGCATGCCCGGCCTTTTGCGCCTGAAACGCCCATTTCACCTTGTTGACCACGGCG
>CALRPK020000130.1:0-5834 GCA_943370015.1 Paracoccus haematequi | reverse complement strand
AAAGCCCCACCCGCCTGCCCTTGCGGTCAGGCGTGCAGGCGCATGTCTGGGTCGGCGGGCAGGAACGCCCGCTGTTCCTATGGCAGGCGCGACTGTTGTCAGAACGCTGGGGCTGCGGCTGGACCGCTGATCCGGGGCGACACCATTTCGATGTGATTGACGGATTAGAGGATGCGTCTTCACCCCTGATACAGGCGTGTTTGAACGGTTTGGGTTAAACGCCCATCCCTTGCCTTGAGGTGCTGCCGTCTGAAGCGGGGGGTTTCATACCCCCCGCACCCCCCGTGGGATATTTGACCAGAGAAGACGGGCACGAAAGAACGCAGTTTCAAGACGCCGCGTGCATCCGTTCAATATAGTCCCGCATTTCCTGCGCCTCATGCCGCGCGTCGCGCAAGCCTTCCATCGCGGCGCGCAATTCGGCCTCCGTCTGGGCGATCTGGTTCATCAACTCGGCCTCGCGCTGTTCAAGGTAGTACAGCGCCTGATCCCGCGCCTCTTCGGCTTCGTGCAGGGATTGGGCGAGGTTGTCCATTTCCGCCATGTCCCCGCCCGCGATGCGGGTGAAGCGGTGGAGCAGCCAATGCGCGAACCAGCCAAGGGCGAAAGCCGCCAAAAGGATGATGGCGGTGACGATGATGAATTCAGTCCGGTTCATGACGCTTCCGCTGGGTTCCCTGTCACTCGTTATTCGCGGGGCGGGCCTTGGGGCGCAAGCTGTTTTCCGCAGGCGCGACCGAAGGCGAGGTATCCTTGGTGAAATCCGGGCTGCCATCGGGCAGGCGCGGCAAAGCTGCCGGGGCCGCCGCCGCGCCAATCAGCGCGATTTCGATGCGCCGGTTGGTTTCGCGCCCATCCTCATCGCTGTTTTCAGCAATCGGCTTTTCTTCGCCATAGCCCATCGCAGACATCTGGCCCGTGTCCACGCCCGCCTCTTTCAGCGCGGCGACCACAGCTTCGGCCCGCTGTTGGCTGAGGCGTTTGTTGTTGCGTTCGGTCCCCTGCGAGTCGGTATGGCCCGAAATCTCCACCGGCAGGCCGGGGCACTGCTTCAGCAGCGTCGCCAAAGCCGCCATCACCCCATCTGCCGCGTCGTCAATCCGGGCCGAGCCGGGGTCAAAGGTGATCTTCTGCTTGGCCAGCACCTCTTGCGCGTTCTTCACGCAAGCGGCGGCGTTTTCCGGCAGGGGTTTGGCAGCAACCACGGTTCCGTCACCTTTGGCCGCTGCGTCCGCGGGGGCAGCCTTGGCCGCTGCGCCAAAGGGGGTGAATTCGATCCGCCGATTCGCCTCGCGCCCCAGATCGGTTTCGTTTTCGGCGATGGGGTATGTCTCGCCATAGCCCACGGCGCGCATCTTGGACACGTCCACGCGGCGGCCTTGCAAGGCGACCAAAACCGCCTCGGCCCGCGCTTGCGACAGGGCGCGGTTGCCCTCTTCGCTGCCCTGCGCATCGGTGTGACCCGCAATCTCCAATTCCATGGGCGGGCATTGCGACAAGACATCGGCGATCGACGACACCAACCCCACGGCAGAGGATTCGATTTCCGCCGAGCCGGGGGTGAAGCTGATCTTCTTGAATTTCAACAGTTGCTGCACGTCGGCCAGACATTGCGCGGGCGTGGGAAGGGCGGCCTGCGGGTCCAACGCCTTGTCATAGCTGACAGTGACCTTGAAGGTCTGGCCCTGCCCCAGTTTGCCGGAAAGGATCTGACTGATCCGCGCGCGGGCCTGCTGCGATCCGGTCACGCCTGTCACCTCAACGGTGTCAGCGCGGACGAGCAGCTTGCCATTTTCCAATTCTCCCAAGGCCTCAAGCCCCGCCAAGACGCGGATCGGCCAGCCATCGGGAAGGTCAGGGTCCAGTCGGGTTGCGACATAGACATTCTTGACGCCAAACTGCGCCTTGGCAAAAGCATCGACGATGGTGCGCTCTGCCTCATCCACCAGCCGCCCACGCAATTCGACCTTACCGGACTCGGCCAGATCGGCAGTGAATTCGGCGGGTCCGGCGATGGGGGCATCCGGTTTTTTCGGCAGCGTCGCATCCAGTGAGAACACGGACGGCAAGGCGCTTTGCAATTCGCCGACAACGCGATCAAAGGCGGCCTGATCCGTGCTTTCCGTGGCCAAGAGGGTGATGTCGGCATCGGCAAAAGTCAGTGTCCCGCCGCCTAATGTGGCCAGCGCTTTGATCCCGGCCTCGGCCGCCTCTGCCCAGCGGGGGGTGGGCACGCCTAGACCGATGACGCAATTTGCCGCGCCATCCATTCCGGCGGCATAGGCCGCAGCAAGGATACGATCACGCGCGCGTTCGGTATCGGCCGAACACGAGTCGAAATGCGGTCCCGAGGTATCGATAACAAAGCGCAGGGTAAAGGGCGTCAACACCGGGCGTGGGGCAGAGATGGCAATGGTGACAGCCGGGGATTTCGGTGTGATGGCGGCAAGGTCCGCCTCAAACTGGCGCTTCTCCGCCTCGGACGCGGCAATGGCGGTGACGGTGACCCCATCGGCGGCCACGGATATCTTGCTGCGCGGCAACATCTTCAGCGCGGCAAGGCCAAAATCAAAGGCGGGTTGCCATGTGACAGGCGGATCGAAACTGGCGGTTTCCAGCATCGCCGACACCCCGGCCTGCCCCAAGGCCGCCGCTGCCGTGGTCAGCGTGGTTTCGGATGCGTCATCCGGCAAAAGACCGATCAACTGGATGCCATCGTCATTGCGCAGCATCTCAACCGAATAGCGGGGGGCTTCGATCACCTTGGACGGGGCCACCTGAATTTCATCGACAATGCGCCCGCTGTCGACCACACGGCCCGCCTGATTGACGGCGCGAAAGCGTGCGGCTTCGGATTGGGCGGTGCCGGTCAGAATCACGCGCAGCCCATCGGAGGCGACGCCGATCCCTTCGATCTGCTGTTCTGCATAGCGGGCTTCAACCGATACGACCGACCGCGTCTCGATCAGCGCGGCAGCACCCCATGCGACCAACAGCGACAACATCCCTGCCCCCAGAAAGGCAAGCATCGCCAAAAGCCAGGCGGGCAGACGCGAGGGCGTGGCAACAGGGCTTAGGCGCAGCTTGGGAAGGCGCATCGGTTGGCTTTCGGCTTGTCGTCGTTCAGTCAGCGGTCAATCGGGCTGTCCATTCGGTGGGCCAAGACCCGCCATCAGGATGGCCACGGGAACCTCCCGCCCAACCTGCTTTAGGCGGCATGGGCGCAGGGATCAATCAAAGGTCGCTCAGACAAGGGCGGACGCGGCAAGAAACAGCGCAACGATCAGGCCAGCATCCCGGTTGGACCGGAACAATCGCAGGCAAGTCCCCGGATCGGCGATGTTCAACTGTCGCAACTGCCAGAACAGGTGCCAGCCAAAGGCCATGACCCCGGCAAGCGCCAGCACCACTGGCACGGGCGAGGGGCGTTCCACCAGCGCAAGGATGACTGCCAGCGCCAGCAAGGTCACCGTTGCCACCATGAATCCCGCGAGCCAGCGCGGCGATTGGTCGGCAAAGAGCCGGGCGGTGGATTTCACGCCGATCAGGGCATCATCATCGGTGTCCTGGTGGGCATAGATGGTGTCATAGAACAGCGTCCAGACGATCCCAGCCGCATACAGCGCCAGTGCTGCGGGCGGGACGGTGCCCCCCTGCGCGGCCCAGATCAACAAAGCCCCCCAGTTGAAGGCCAGTCCCAGAAACACCTGCGGCCACCATGTGAAGCGCTTGGCAAAGGGATAGACCGCCACCAAGGCCAGCGAGGCGACGCCCAACCCGATGGCCAGCCAGTTATAGCTGAAGAGGATCAGCGCGGCCAAACCGGCCTGCACCGCCATCCAGACCAGCGCCTGTTTCGGGGTGACTTGGCCCGACGGCAAGGGTCGGCTTTTCGTCCGCGCCACGGCAGCATCGAAATCGCGGTCGGTATAGTCATTCCATGTGCACCCCGCCCCCCGCATCAGGAACGCCCCGATGCCAGAGGACACGGCCAGCCACAGATCATGCGCCGTATAGCCGCCCTGCGATGCCCCCGCCAAAGCCACCGCCCAGAGGCAAGGCAACCACAAAAGCCACGTCCCAATCGGCCGATCCGCCCGAGACAGGCGCAGATAAGGGCGGCTCCACCCCGGGGCAAGCGTATCCACCCAATTGCCGCGCGGCGCATCGGCCACCACACCCGCGCGTTCGGGCTCTGGAAATTGCGGGGTTTGGGTCATAGGGTGCCTGCATGACGGATGCGAAAATCAGGCTCTTTGTAGACTGCCCCCTTGCCGCGGGGCAAGGCGTGGCCCTGTCCGAGGGTCAGGCCAATTACCTCTTTGCCGTGATGCGGTTGCCTTTGGGCGCGGGTGTCTTGGTGTTCAACGGCACCGATGGCGAGTGGCTGGCGACGGTGGCCGAGGGAGGAAAACGCACAGGGCGGTTGGTCTGTCTGGACCCGACGCGCCCCCAAGTGATGCCGCCCGACCTGTGGCTGCTGTTCGCGCCGGTGAAGAAAGAGCGCACGCAGTTCATCGTAGAGAAGGCGGTGGAGTTGGGCGCGGCGCGGCTTTGCCCTGTGCAGACGCGCTTTACCAATGCGGAACGGTTGCGCGTGGACAAGGCCCGCGCCCATGCGATTGAGGCCGCGGAGCAATGCGGCGCGACCTTTGTGCCCGCCGTGGATGAGGTGCAACCTTTGGACCGCCTATTGGCTGCATGGCCCAAGGACCGCCGCATCCTGTGGGCGGATGAGTCGCTGACCTCCGCCCGCCACACCCTTGCGACGCTGACCCCCGGCCCTTGGGCGGTGCTGATCGGCCCCGAAGGCGGCTTCTCAACTGACGAACGCGACCGCCTGCGCGCCCATCCTGCCGTGGTGCCGGTCAGCCTTGGCCCGCGCATCCTGCGGGCGGAAACGGCGGCAATTGCCGCGCTGACCCTGTGGCAATCGGTGCTTGGGGATTGGGCATGATCCCCCTGCACGACGGCGCGCGCGAGGCCCTGTGGCAGGGGCGTGAGGTGATCGCCGGGGCCGTGGTGCTGGCGCTTGGTCTTTGGATCGCATCCTATGGCGGGTTGATCCTGCTGCCCTTTGGCCTTGCCGTGGCCGCCCTTGGCGCGGCTTGGGTCTGGACCGCCCTGCGCCGCTTGCGCTTTCAGGCCGAAGGCGAGGCACCGGGCGTGGTTGAGGTGGACGAAGGCCGCATCACCTATTTCGGCCCGACGATGGGCGGATCGGTGGGTCTCTCTGATCTGGCCGAACTGCGCCTGCTGCGGATGCGGGGGCGGGCGGTGTGGCGGCTGAAACAGGGCGACGGTCAGGCGCTTCTGATCCCGGCACAGGCCGCCGGGGCTGACGCGGTGTTCGATGCTTTCGCCAGTCTGCCGGGCATTGATCTGGGCGCAGTCGTCGCCGCGCTTGAAAACCCGACCACCCCGCACAACGCCCTTGTCACCGACATCGGCGAAAACCGCATGATCTGGCGGCGGCGCGGTCAGGGCATGGTGCGCAACTGATCCGAAGGTAACGCCTGCGTGGCAGCGAAGCCCTTCCTGACGCGCAGTCACCGACGGACCCTTGACTTGACCGTCAGGTCAAAGCACCTCTTGGCACCTTGAGACCTGAGCGGAGCTTTTCCATGTCCATTCCCCAATCCGGCGGCGGGCCGATCGAACGGTTCGAACAACTGGCGGAACTGGTGGAGTCAGGGAACAAGCCGAAATCCGAATGGCGCATCGGGACCGAGCATGAAAAATTCGGCTGGCTGACCGACAGCCGCGCCCCCCTTCCCTATGATGGCGCGCGTTCGATCAAAGCCCTCTTCGACGGCTTGACCGCCCTTCATGGG
>CALRPK020000129.1:0-5870 GCA_943370015.1 Paracoccus haematequi | reverse complement strand
AACCGCTGCCCGCCGATGACATCGCAGGCCATGCCCGTCTGGCCTGCCAGTCACGCGTGCCCATCGCGGTGGGCGAAAGCCTTTATTCCCCCGGCCAATTCGCCGATTACATCGCTGCCGGGGCCTGCGGGATCGTGCAAGCCGATGTGGCGCGGGTGGGGGGGATCACGCCTTGGCTCAAGGTCGCGCATCTGGCCGAGGCGCATAATCTGGCGATCTGCCCGCATTTCCTGATGGAGATTCACGTCAGCCTTGTCTGTGCCGTCCCGAACGCGCCTTGGCTCGAATACATCCCGCAACTCGAAGACATCGCCGCCCCGATGGCGCGCAACGGTGGATTTGCCATCGCGCCAAGCGCGCCCGGTCTTGGTATAGACTGGGACGATGCGGCTTTGCAGGCCCGCACATCCGAAGGCAGCCATTTTGAAGTGAGGTCCGCATGAAACGCTATGGTTCCGTCATTGGACTATCCGAAGAGGGCAAGGCCGAATACCGCGCCCTGCACGCCGCCGTCTGGCCTTCCGTGCTGGCCAAGATCGCCGATTGCAACATCCGCAACTATTCGATCTTTCTGAAAGAGCCGGAAAACCTGATGTTTTCCTATTTTGAATATCACGGCACCGATTTTGCCGCCGATATGGCGCGCATGGCCGCCGATGCGGAAACCCAACGCTGGTGGGCGATCAACATGCCGCTGCAACGCCCGCTGGAGACCCGGAAAGACGGCGAATGGTGGGCCGATATGACGGAAATCTTCCATGTCGATTGACCTGCGCCAGACAGTTGCGCCTCCGGCAACCTCGTTGCCCGTGGTGATCTTCGGGGCAGGGTCCATCGTGGCGGATGCCCATCTTCCGGCCTACCGCCAGCTTGGGTTCACGGTCGCGGGGATTTACGACCCCGACCATGCTCGGGCCGCTGCCTTGGCCGAACAGCACGGCACCCGCGCTTTTGCCAGCGTGGCCGAGGCGACCGCGCTGGGCACCCATGCCGTCTATGACATCGCCGTGCCGCCCGATGCCATCACCGCCATCCTGCCCGCGCTGCCCGAAGGCGCGGTTGTGATCATCCAAAAACCCATGGGGTCTGACCTTGGCGGGGCCGATGCCATCCTGCGCCTGATCCGCGCGCGGAACCTGAAAGCGGCGGTGAATTTCCAACTGCGCTTTGCCCCCGCCCTGTTGGCGCTGAAGGATGCCATCGCCCAAGGGCGTCTGGGCGAGGTGGTGGATGTGGATGGGCTGTTGGCGGTTGATACGCCGTGGCACCTGTTCGCCTTTCTGGCCAATCTTCCCCGCGTGGAAATCCTGCTGCATTCGATCCATTACCTTGATGCGATCCGCGATATCTTGGGCAACCCCTTGGGCGTTCATGCCCGCACCATGGGCCATCCGGGATCGACGGTGTCGAACACCCGCTCCAGCCTGATGCTCGATTACGGTGCGCAGGTGCGGTGCAACCTGTCGATCAACCACAACCACAGCTTTGGCCGCAGGTTTCAGGCCTGCGAATTCCGCATCGGCGGCACCAAGGGCGCGGCCTATGTGAAACTGGGCGTCAACCTCGACTACCCCAAGGGCGAACCGGATGAGCTTTGGCTGAACACCGGCGGGGCTTGGGAACAGGTGCCGCTGGTGGGCAACTGGTTCATCGCGGCCTTCGTTGGCCGCTTTGCGCAGGTCATGCGCTTTGCGGTGGGCGAAGATCGGGTCTTGCAGGGCAGCGCCGAGGATGCTTGGCATACCATGGCGCTGGTCGAGGCCGCCTATGAAAGCGCCGCAAGACCGGCGCATCCGATCAAAGAGGCACCTGATGCTTGAACAGGTCAAATACTACGAAGACTACACGCTGGGCGAAGGGCGTCAGACTGTCGGCCGCACGATCACCGAGACGGATTTTGTCGTCCATGCCGGGCATTCGGGGGACTTCTTCCCGCATCATCTGGACGCGGAATTCTGCAAGACCCTGCCCTTTGGCCAGCGCATCGCGCATGGAACCATGGTCTTTACCATCGGCGTCGGCCTGACCGCCACGGTGATCAACCCTGTGGCCTTTTCGTATGGCTACGACCGGCTGCGCTTTATCAAGCCTGTGTTCATCGGCGATACCCTGCGCTCACGGGTTGAGATCGTGGGCAAAGAGCTGATGGAGAAACGCCCCGGCTATGGCCGCGTCACCGAACGGCTGACGGTGACCAAGCAAACGGATGAGGTCGCCTTGGTCGCCGATCACATCTACATGGTGGAATGTCGTCCCTGACCGCTGCGGTCAGGCCCCCTTCGCTGCCTTGGCCGCCAACCGCGCCTGCGCTGCCGCCGCAAAGGGGGCAGGGTCACGGTAAAGCGCGGTCAAGATGTGTTCGGCATAAAGCACCAACTCGCCCTCGCCCTTATAGACCGAATAGCTGACGCGCAGCTTGCCCATGGTTTCGTTGTGCACTTCCTTGGATAGGTTTTCGCGGATCGTGTAGATCGTATCGCCGATGAACACCGGTTTGATGAAGCGCAAACGGTCATAGCCGTAGCTGAAGGAATTCAAGCAGTTCGTCGCCGCCAGCCCCAACCCAAGGGAAAAGACGAAGGCCCCCGCCACCAGACGGCGGCCGAAGACGCCTTCTTCGCGCGCAAAGGTATCATCGCTGACATAGGGGTGATGGTCCATGACAAGGCTGTTGAAGGCCATCGACTCGCCCTCTGCGATGGTGCGGCGGATGGAGCGGATTTTGTCGCCAATCCGGAAGTCCTCGTAATACCAATCCTCGGAATTCCAGACCGGGATCGCCGCGTGATCCTGCGGCAGGCCCTTCATCGCGCGGGCGTGTATACCGATTTCGGCCATGGTCAGTCCCATCCTTTGGTCAAAAGCGCATTGGCATCGCCCAAGGTCGGCGCGGCGCGCGGGGCCTTGGGGCGGTGGCCGTCGATCTTTATGGGCAGGCGCGTTGTTTGCAGCCGCACGTCGCCGCGCCGCACCTCTTGCAGCATGTCCAGCGTCTCCATCATGCCGCTGCGGGCCAGTTCCTGCCAATCCATCACGGGTGCCGCCCAGATGTCGGCGGCGATAAACTCGGCCATCCACGCCTCTGACGTTCGACCTGCCAAGGCAGCCGCCAAGCCCGCCTTGATGGTGTCGCGCGCGGCAAAAGGGTCAAGCGCGGCGGTGACGGCATCCAGCCCGGTGATCCGTGCCAGCACATCCAGCTTGCCCATGGCAATCGCCAGATGCCCGTCGGCGGTGGCATAGATGCCATAGGGGGCCGCCAGATAGGCATGCGCCGGGTTCTGCCCGGACCGCTGCGGCATCCGCCCGCCATCGTTCAGCCAAGTCGTCAAAAGTTCGAATTGCAGATCGGCCAGCACCTCGATCAATGAGGTTTCGATCAAGCCGCCGATCCCGTGCCGTTCCCGCCGGAACAACAGCGCCAGAACGCCATGCGCCAGCGCGGCCCCGGCCAGAATATCGCCGATGGGCAGACCCACCGCGACAGGACCATCCTTTGCACCGCCGGTCAGCCACATCATCCCCGACCGCGCCTGCGCCAGCAAATCCTGTCCCGGCAGATCGACCCACGGGCCGGTCGTGCCGTAGCCACTGACGGACCCATAGACCACCTTGGGATTGATCGCGCGCACCGCGTCATAGCCAAAGCCCAGCCGGTCCATCACGCCGGGACGGAAGTTCTGCAAGACCACATCCGCGCCGCGCACCAGCTCGCGCAGCGCGGCGCGGTCCGTCTCGGACTTCATGTCCACCGCGATGGACCGCTTGTTGCGGTTGATGGCGTGAAAGATCGTGCTTTCGCCGCCAATGCGCGTGTCGGTCAGATAAAGGTGCCGCGACAGATCGCCTTGGCCCACACGTTCCACCTTGACCACATCCGCGCCCATGTCCGCCAGTTTCAGCGCGGCATAGGGACCGGCAAGGAATTGGCTGAAATCCAGAACGCGCAAACCGTCCAGCGGCAAGAGGGGCAGGGTCATTCGGCAAAGCTTTCGATAAAGCGGCGGTCAAGCGCATCCAGCGCCACGTCATGCGCACAGCGTCCGGTAAGCGCGTCAAGCACGATATGGCTGCCCGCCTCTTGGAAGGCCATGTAACCGGCATGGCGCGGGCGCAGCCACGCGGCCTCATGCGTCAGGCGGGTGGTGCGATAGGCATTGCCCACAGCGGCATTCACCCCGTCATCGCCCCACGCGCGGGCATTGCCGGGTTGGCCATTGTTGGCGCTGTAAAGCCCGCGCTGCACCGGGGCCGATGCCAGCCAGACCGCAAAGCGCGTGCACAGGTCCGGGTAGGCGGTGCGGGCCGACACGGCGATGCCCGTGCCACCCAAGGCTGATCCGATTGGGCCACCCGCACCAAGCGCGGGGATGTCATGAAAGGCGATGCGGTGGGGGCGATAGCTGTCCCGCGCATAGGGGGCGTAAAGATAGGTCAGGGGGATGACGCTGTGGCGTGCGCTGTCCGCCAGCGTGTCCAATGCGGCGATGGGGTCCATCGCGCGGCAGGCCGGATCGACCAGATCGGACAACGCCTGCATCGCCGCCAGCACGGATAGTCCGGTTTTGCGCGCTACCAACGGGCCAAGGGTCACAGCGCAGGGGTCGCCAAGATTGGCGGTCAGAGTATAGAACGCCATCAGCGCATGCGGCGGACGCAGTGGCCATAGGACAGCGCCATCGCGGGCCGCCGCCATCACCTGATCCCAGCGCATCAGCGGCAGCGGCTGCCGGTCGGGTCGGATCGCCTGCACCTGTGTCGCAGCGTCGATGGGCAGCGCCCATTGATGCCCGCCCAAGTGATAAGAGGCATAGCTTTTGCCGACTGTTTCGCCCTCGAGCCGCAACAGGCTTTCGGCGCTGGCGTGGCGGTCCAAGGGCAACAGGCAACCTTTGCCCACCACAGCGCCCACATGGGGATGGTCGATCACCATCAGATCATAGGTCGCGGCCAGTTCGTCCACCGGAGTCGATTCAAACCCCTGAAGGGATCGTTTGTCCCAGTCGATCCGCACGCCCGGTTCAAGTTCCGCGAAGGCTGCGGCGGCAGCGACGACCGGGTCATACCCCCTTGGGTCGGACCAAGTCATGCCTTTCAGGATGATAGTGTCTGGCACGGCGCGCTCTCCCTCATGCCAATTGTCTAGCAATAGAAAATTCACATGTAAAACAGTATTTCAAATCTCAAACCTCAGGCGGCATTTGATTTCAGATTTGAACCCGGTATATCATCAGCGAAAAGAGGTGGGTTATGGCGCGCGTTGATCGGGACGAGGATGATGGCTTGGATGAGGGCGACGGCCCCGAGGACAAGTATCGCGCCCCTGCCTTGTCCAAGGGGCTTGATATCCTTGAACATCTCGCGTCCGAGGCGGGCGGAAAGACACAGGCCGAAATCGCCAAGACGCTCGGGCGGACCACATCGGAAATCTTCCGCATGCTCATGGTCCTGCGCAAGCGCGGCTATGTCAGCCTGAACGAAGAGGATGACCGCTACAGCCTGACCACCAAGCTGTTCGAAATCGCCCACCGTCACCCACCCGTGCGCCGCCTGACCAGCATCGCGGGCGAGGCGATGCAGAAATTGGCCAACCGCATCAACCAATCCATGCACCTTGCCATCCTGCATTCCGGCAAGGTTCTGGTGATCGCGCAGGTGGATTGCAGCGACAACAATATCACCGCCGTGCGTCTGGGCGCGCAAATCTCGCTTTACGACACCTCATCGGGGCGGGTGCTCGCCGCGTGGATGGAGGATGAGGCACTCGCCGCCTTGCTGGCTGAGGCCGGGCCGGGGACCGAAGGGCGGCAGGCGGAATTCGTCGGTGACCTGCCCACGGTGCGCGATGTGGGCTACGCGCAAAACGCGTC
>CALRPK020000128.1:0-5880 GCA_943370015.1 Paracoccus haematequi | reverse complement strand
CGACACCTACACCAACCGCATCCTGCAATATGCGCGTCAGGGCTTCACGAGCATCGAATTCCCGACCTATGACACCGATTGGGATTCCGAGGCCTACATCACCGTGTCGGGCCAAAACTCCAACAACTCGGTCCGCGTCACCGATGACTTCCTGAAGGCGGTCAAGGATGATGCCGACTGGGCGCTGATCCGCCGCACCGACGGCAAGGTCGCCAAGACCGTCAAGGCGCGTGAACTGTGGGATACCGTGGGCCATGCCGCTTGGGCCTGCGCCAATCCGGGCATCCAGTTCCATGACACCGTCAACGCGTGGCACACCTGCCCCGAAGATGGCGCGATCCGCGGGTCGAACCCCTGCTCGGAATACATGTTCCTGGACGATACGGCCTGCAACCTTGCGTCGATGAACCTGCTGACCTTCTTCAAGGGCGGCAAATTCGATGCCGAGGCTTATGTCCACGCCTCGCGTCTGTGGACCGTGACGCTGGAAATCAGCGTGATGATGGCGCAATTCCCGTCCAAGGAAATCGCGCAACGCTCTTATGACTTCCGCACGCTGGGTCTTGGCTATGCCAATATCGGCGGGCTGTTGATGAACATGGGTCTGGGCTACGACTCCCGTGAAGGCCGGGCTTTGGGCGGGGCGTTGTCCGCGATCATGACCGGTGTCGCCTATGCGACCAGCGCCGAAATGGCGGCTGAGCTTGGCGCTTTCTCCGGCTACAGCCGCAACGCCGCCCATATGCTGCGCGTGATCCGCAATCACCGCGCCGCAGCCCATGGCGCCACCAAGGGCTATGAAGGGCTGAACGTCCTGCCTGTCGCCTTGGACCATGCCGGATGCCCGGATGCGGGTCTGGTCGCCTTGGCCAAGTCGGTTTGGGATGAGGCGCTGGCACTGGGGGAAAAGCACGGCTACCGCAACGCCCAGACCACCGTCATCGCCCCGACCGGCACCATCGGTCTGGTGATGGATTGCGACACCACCGGGATCGAGCCTGACTTCGCCTTGGTCAAGTTCAAGAAACTGGCGGGCGGCGGCTACTTCAAGATCATCAACCAGTCGGTGCCTGCGGGGCTTGAGGCGCTGGGATACCGCACCTCGGAAATCGCCGAGATTGTGGCCTATGCCGTCGGTCACGGCTCCATCGGCAACTGCGCAGGCATCAACCCCACCGCGCTGATCGGCCACGGCTTTGGTGCGCGCGAGTTGGAAAAGATCGAGGCGGCATTGCCCTCGGCCTTCGACATCCGCTTTGTGTTCAACCAGTGGACGCTGGGCGAGGATTTCTGCAAGCACACGCTGGGCATCCCGGCGGATAAGCTGGCCGATCCGACCTTTGACCTCTTGCGCCACCTTGGCTTCACCAAAGCACAAATCGACGCGGCGAATGACCACGTTTGCGGGACGATGACGCTGGAAGGCGCGCCTTTCCTGAAGGCCGAACACTATTCGGTCTTTGATTGCGCCAACCCCTGCGGCAAGACCGGCAAGCGGTATCTGTCGGTCGAAAGCCACATTCACATGATGGCGGCGGCGCAGTCCTTCATCTCGGGCGCGATCTCCAAGACCATCAACATGCCGAACTCGGCCACCATCACCGAAACGCTGGCGGCTTATGAGCTGTCGCATTCGCTGGGGATCAAGGCCAACGCCCTCTATCGTGACGGCTCCAAGCTGTCGCAGCCGCTGGCTTCGGCCTTGGTTGAGGATGACGAAGAGGCGGAAGAAATCCTCGCCACCGGGTCTACGCAGGAAAAGGCCGCTGTTCTGGCCGAAAAGATCGTCGAAAAGATCATCTACCGCGACGTCGTCCGCACCAACCGCGAAAAGCTGCCGGAACGCCGCAAGGGCTATACCCAAAAGGCCATCGTCGGCGGTCACAAGGTCTATCTGCGCACCGGCGAATATGGTGACGGGCGGCTGGGTGAGATTTTCATCGACATGCACAAGGAAGGCGCAGGCTTTCGTGCGATGATGAACAACTTCGCCATCGCGATCTCGGTCGGTCTGCAATATGGCGTGCCGCTGGAAGAATATGTCGAGGCTTTCACTTTCACCCGCTTTGAACCGGCGGGCATGGTGCAGGGCAATGACAGCATCAAGAACGCGACCTCGATCCTTGACTACATCTTCCGCGAATTGGCGATCAGCTATCTGGACCGCACCGATCTGGCGCATGTCAAACCGACGGGCCACAGCTTCGACGATCTGGGCCGCGGCGATGAAGAGGGCAAGCGCAACGTCAGCGAAGTGAGCGACAACGCAGCCTCGAAGTCGATTGAGATGCTGAAGTCGATCTCCTCGACCGGCTACCTGCGCAAGCGCCTGCCGCAAGAGTTGATGGTGCTGCAAGGCGGGATCGCCTCATCCGGCATGCCCTCGGGGGCAGAGACGATGGCGGCCCTCGGCACGCTGTCGGGCGGCACGGCGCTGGCCACCGGATCGGTCAGCATGGACGCCCGCACCAAGGCCAAGATGCAAGGCTACGAGGGCGACCCCTGCGGCGAATGCGGCAACTACACGCTGGTCCGCAACGGGACTTGCATGAAGTGCAACACCTGCGGCGGCACGAGCGGGTGCAGCTGATTTTGAGGATTGGTTGGGGCGAACACCCTCGCACGATGTTCGCCCCGGCTTTCAGGCAGCATTGACACATGCCTGAAGGAACGTCCGCGACTAAGCGGCCGTAAGAGCCGTAGCGGAGGACCGGACCGTTTCAAAGGTGTCTTCAACCTACCCACAGGTTTGCCCCGACAATTGTGAGGGGGGCTGTGGATAAAATTGAAGGAACTTACCATGGCAGCATGGAATGGAAGTTACTGGCTTGAGTTCGAGAGTAACTTGGGCGGCAAGGGCATCGGAATTTTGCATATCGCTGGCCACCGCATGTGGGGTGGTGATGGCGGCTACAAGTACCGTGGCATCGTTGGTTCACGCGGCGGCGTCATCGTCGGCAAAGTGTTGGTTGACCGTGTCGAACCTTTGTCAGAGTCCATCTTTGGGAAAATCGACCACTTCGAAGTGGAGTTCTCAGGGAAGGCAGACAGGGGCTTCTATACGTTTTCTGGTTGGGTGCTTGGTGCCCCCACGATGCGCGTTAGGTTCACTTTACGGCGTGTAACGGCGCTAGCAGCGGAGTGATAGCATGGGGAAGAATACCGGAAACGACTATCGCATTGGTGCCGTTAAGGGCCGCACGCAGTTTCAACATGGGAATGGCGATTGGCAAAAGCGCGATGAGTCGACGGGACAGTTCATGGAGCGGAAGCAAAGTGATGGCCCGTTTAAAGGTGTAGCCAAAGAGCCAGACGGGCGGGACACCGACAAATCTTAACTGCAAGAGCGGGTGGCCCCTTCAGGGGCCACTTAGAACAATAGCGACCCTGAAAGCCCCCCCCATGGACCTGATCATCGGCACCCGCCACATCACCCCCGACGCCATCACCCGCACGCCCGAGGGGGTGGAGGCCGTTTTGCATGGCGAGGCGCTGTTGTCCCTGCTCGACGCGGCGTTTCATGGGGCCGGGACCATCGAAATCCTCGGCGGTGATTTGGACCGGCACCGGATGGAGGTGACGGGCATCGACATGCTGGGCGGGGAAACGCGGGTGACGCTGACGGCCTTGGGGGCAGGGCAGCGTCTGATGTAAGGCCTGTGTCGCCGGTGGCGGCGGCCGATGGGGGGGCTGAACGCATGCCAGCCGAACCAGCCCATTGGGGCGGTCAACGGGTCCGTGCGCGGGCGTGACCAAGCGATCTCGTCAAAGCCGACAGTGGCACAGCGTGAAAGCCCGGCCAGTCGCCCAATCAGTGCACTCTGCGATCCGGACGGCGATCCTCAGCCCCATTCTGACATCAGGCCGGGACGAGAGCCCAGACCCATCGACGCATCCAACACCGCGCCATGCAACACCCGAGAGGCCGGGCTGGCCAGAAAATGCACCAAAGTCGCAATCTCGGCGGGGTCGATCAACCGCCCCTTTGGCAAGCGTGCCAGAAAGGCTGTCACCTCTTCGGGGGACAACTTGGCCAAGGTGCTGGCCTGAAACATCGGCGTGTCCGTTGCGCCCGGGCAGATGGCAAAGACATCGACATCGCGATGCACCGACTCAGCTGCCAGTTGGCGGGTGAGAAAGGCGACAGCAGCCTTGCTCATCCCATCTGACAGGCGAAATCCTGGAAAAGCCGCGATCCCGCCGCCCACCGAACTGATGTTGATCAGCTTGCGTCCCGGCCCCCCGGGCAGCGCCAGAAACTGTTGGCACATCTTCAACGTCCCATCGGCATTGATGGCCAGCATCAGGCTGTCTTGCGTCTCGGGATCATCCGAAAAGGCCGCCACGGTGGCCGATCCGACGGCGGCGTTGTTCACCAGCACGTCAAGATGCCTATGGGCCGCCACCACCCCGGCGATGCAGCGCCGGATCGAGGCAGGCGCGCGCAGGTCCAGCGGATGCACCGTCACCGCCAACCCGTCAAAACTGGCACCTGCGGTCTCTGGGTCCTCCCTGCCTTCGACGCAGGTCAAGGCCACGGTCGCTCCATAGGCTGCCAGCCGCAGGACCGTGGCGCGGCCTATGCCGCTGGTGCCCCCGGTGACAAGACAGACGCGCCCGGTCAGATCGAATGGGGCAAGAAGATCAACGGTCATTTCTGGGCCTTCGGGGGTGCTTCGGGAACCCGCCCATAGGGGGCGTCGCGCGACAAGGATCAACGCGATCAAGACAGAAGGCAATCCGGCGCGACAGAAATCAGCCTTCCGCAAATCGGACAGCCTCCTGCCGCCACCGCCGCAGAGAACCGCCGGATCGCCAAGCCCCATACGCCACGCCGGACGCGGCTTAAATCCGGCCCATCAGGATCAGCACGATGACGACGATCAGGATGGTCCCGATCACACCAACGCCGGTATGGCCATAGCCGTAGCCATAGCCGCCGAACCGTCCGCTGAAACCGCCCAGCAAAAAGACGATCAGCACGATGGCAAGCAAGGTTCCAAGGGACATGTCAGGGTCTCCGTTCTTTCAGGGGGTGCGCGGCAACCGCCAGCGGTCGGCAAGATGCCGCCCCAGCAGGAACGCCGCGGTAAAGACCACCGCGCCCGCAGTCTCGGCCGGGGCGGGGGTCGAGGGGGTGAGGGCAGGTGGGGCAGTGGTGGGGGCTGGAACCCGTTGGATCGGGCGGGCCATAATCAGCAAGACGACGGTCATTGCCAGCAGGACCACTGCAAGCGTCAGTGCCGCCAGTCCCGGCCCCATCAAGAAGCGCAGGCCCAGAAAGCCCGCAAACAGCAAAAAGCCCGCCCCCAGCGTGCCAAAAAGCACGGCGGCGGCGGTCAGAAGCGCCCGCTGCATGGCGGCGTGCAGGGCGGCAACCGCCCCGCGCGCAAGGCCCTGAACCAGCGTCGGAACACTGGTCATGACGCGTCCGGTCCGTCCATCACGCCCGCCGCGTCATCGCCCCGATCAACAGGCCCACGACAGCGGCCAGCCCAAGCGCCACCAAGGGATGCGTGGCCACTGATTTCTCCAGATTCGCTTCGGCCCCGATGGTCTTGCGTTCGGCATATTGCACCGCATCTGATACACCGTCAGAGATGTCGGTCGCCATCTTGCGGCCCCGGCGTTCGGCCAGCGTCGTGACGGATCCCGTCAGCTTTGCCATGTCATCGCGCAGGGCGGTCAATTGCGCCACGACACCCTCGAAATCTGTCAGTCCGGGCATTTTCAGGTCTTTTCCATCGGTCAGCATCATCGTCTCCTGTGCTGGACAGGGGGCGGAATTGCCCGGCAAATCCAGCGGCTGGCCACAGGCAAGGGAAAGGCCACGCCTGTGGGTCTTGTCGTCCGCGGCCACCTGACCCGCTTTGCCCAGCT
>CALRPK020000127.1:0-5895 GCA_943370015.1 Paracoccus haematequi | reverse complement strand
AGGCCGCTGTCTTTTGATCCAGCTTGGTGCGCCTCCTCTCTCTCCGTTTGGATGGTGGTGCCCCCTGACGCTACGCCGGGGTGCGGGCGGACCATCACATTAGAGATGAATCGTCGTCTTCTGTCATGTCATGCTCTCTGCTTTGGATTAGGTCATCTACTCACTCATCGATCAGCTTTGCCTGCGCGGCTTGTGCAGAACTGAAACGGGGCAAGGGTACTCGCGAAGTGTGCAAAAACGATGGCTTTGGGCCATGACGGTGTTTCACCCAGCTCCATAGATAATCTAGCCATCTACTGTGGGCAAAGCGTGGTCATTGCGTTTGTCCGAGGACTTTCACGCCCTTTTAGGTCGCTTTTGACTCCGATGGCTGACTGATTTCACGTGGTGAATTCTGTGAAATTCGCTGCCAAAGTGAACCTGCGACGACTGTTCGCATCGGGCTAAGCTGGTCAGTACGGAGTTTCCGATGGTGGTATTCGTTTTGCGTCGTGTCGGGATCATCCTCCTGACGGCGCTGACCCTCAGCTATATCGTATTCGCCTTGACGAACTTGCCGTCGAGCCTTGGCAAACTGGCCAAGGCCGAAGGGTCGGTGCGCATGTCCGACGAAGAGGTGCAGCGTTGGCTGACTGAGAACGGCTTTGGCGGGTCTACCGTCTGGCGCTATGGCGAATGGCTGGGCGTGGCCCCCGGCTGGGTCCATACCGACAACGAGGGCGTCACCCGTGGCCGCTGTATTGAGGCGGCAAAAGTCGCTGGCAGCGAAGAGGTCGCCACCTATTGTGGCATCCTGCAAGGCTATTGGGGCTTTTCAACCGTCTTCAAACAACCGGTGTCGGAAGTGATGGCGCGGTCTTTGGGGGCCACGGGCTGGCTGATGTTCTGGGTGATGGCGGTGATGGTGCCGACATCGCTGGTGCTTGGCGTCTTGGCCGGGATGCGCGAAGGCAGCCGCACCGACCGCGTGCTGTCGGGTGTCGCCATCGTGACCACGGCAACGCCGGAATATGTGTCCGGCGTGGTGTTGATCGCGGTCTTGGCCTCGGCCACCGCCGGGGTGTCGCCGATCTTGGCCGAATGGGGCTGGATTTCGGGCAAGACGCTGTTTCCCGGCACGGCGACCAGCGCCATGGAAGACATCACCTTCATGAACTTCTTCCTGCCCGTCATGACCATCGCGCTGTACGGCATCGGCTATATCGCCCGCATGACCCGCGCCAGCATGACCGAGGTGATGACCCAGCAATACATCCGCACCGCGCGGTTGAAAGGTGTCAGCTTCCGTCAGGTGGTGATGAAACACGCGCTGCGCAATGCGCTGATCGCGCCCTTTACCGTCATCATGCTGCAATTCCCGTGGCTGCTGAACGGGGTGGTGATTTCGGAAACGCTGTTCAATTACAAAGGCTTCGGCTGGACTCTTGTGCAAGCCGCTGGCAACAACGACATCAACACGCTTCTGGGCTGCACGGTTGTGGCGGTCTTTGTGGTGCTTGTGACGCAACTGATCTCGGATATCGGTTACGTCTTCCTCAACCCGCGCATCCGGCTGGCCTGAGGGGGAAATGATGGACGTTTTGACTTGGGGCCAGATCATCTCTCGCATCCTGTGGCAATTGCTGCCGGTCTGGGGTGCCTTGGTGGTGACCTTTGGCCTGTCCATCGCCTTCAAGCGGCGCTTGGGGCTGTATGGCCGCATTTTTGACAGCACCGTGGGCATGATCGGCTTTGGTCTGGTGATGTTCTGGGTCTTCACCGCGATCTTCGCGAACCTGATCATCACCCATGACCCCTACAGCCAAGTGTCGGGGATGAAGAACATCCTGCCCGGCTCGCCGGTCAAGAACGTCAAGGACGGGGTCTATCAGTGGTACCTCCTCGGCGGGGACCATCTGGCGCGCGACGTGTTCAGCCGCGCCATCATGGGCGCGCGCGAGGTGCTGATCATCGCCCCCTTCGCCACGGTCGTGGCCTTCATGGTGGGCATCACCTTGGGCCTTCCTGCGGGCTATCTGGGCGGCAAGTTGGATGTAGGCCTGTCCTTCGGCTCCAACCTCGTGCTGGCCTTTCCGGTGATCCTGCTGTTTTACCTGCTTGTCACGCCCTCGGTGCAGGAAAGCGCGATCCCCACGACCTTTGCCGCGATCCTGTTCCTGTTCCCCATCCTCTTTCTGACGCTGCTCTTCAACTCGCGCTATTTCACCAACAAGGCGCAGCGCAATCTCTATGTCGGCATTGTGCTGGTCTTTGGCCTTTGGGCCTATTCCGGTCTTGCCTTCAACGCCGACCCGCTCGGCGTCTGGTCGATGAGCCCAAACATCCTGAACGTCTTCGTCTCGGTCGTGTTCGTGAACTCCCCCGGCGTGTTCCGCATCGTGCGCGGCATGGTGATGGACATCAAGACGCGCGACTACGTCGCCGCAGGCCAGACGCGGGGTGAGGGCATCTGGTACATCATGCTGTGGGAGATCTTGCCCAACGCGCGCGGCCCGCTGATCGTCGATTTCTGCCTGCGCATTGGCTACACCACCATCCTGCTCGGAACCCTCGGCTTCTTCGGCCTTGGCGTGGCCCCCGACAGCCCGGATTGGGGATCGACCATCAACTACGGTCGTCGCCTTCTGGCCATCGCCCCCCACCCTGCGGTCGTCCCGGCGCTGGCGCTCATGAGCCTCGTTCTCGGCCTCAACCTCCTCGCCGATGGCCTGCGCGAAGAAAGCCTGAAGGATTGATCACCATGCGCCCGTCCTTCTGCATTTTCTGTCTGAAAATATCCCACGGGGGTCCGGGGGTGTGAAACCCCCGGTCCCGCAGCCGCAACCTGCGCGAGGCCAGCCATGACCGACACCACCTGGGACCCGTCCAAACCCATCCTTGAGATTGAGAATCTCTCGATCTCCTTCTTCACCCGCCTGCGCGAAATCCCGGCTGTGATGGATTTTTCCTGCACCGTGATGGCCGGAGAGGCGATGGGTCTGGTCGGCGAATCCGGTTGCGGCAAATCCACCGTGGCCTTGGCCGTGATGCGCGATCTGGGCAAGACGGGGCGCATTGTCGGCGGCTCGATCAAGTTCAAGGGCCGCGATCTGACCACGATGGGCGAAGAAGAGCTGCGCAAACTGCGCGGGTCTGAAATCGCGATGATCTATCAGGAACCGATGGCGTCGCTGAACCCGGCCATGAAGATCGGCGCGCAACTGGCTGAAGTGCCGATGATTCATCAGAACATGGCCAAGTCGGACGCTTGGGCCTTGGCCCGCCAGATTGTCGCCGATGTGCGCCTGCCCGACCCCGACCGCATCCTGCAAAGCTACCCGCATCAGCTTTCGGGCGGCCAACAGCAGCGCATCGTCATCGCGATGGCGCTGATGTCGAAACCGGCGCTTCTGATCCTTGATGAACCCACCACCGCGCTGGATGTGACGGTTGAGGCCGGGATCGTCGATCTGGTGAAGGCTTTGGGCGAGAAATACGGCACCTCGATGCTCTTCATCAGCCACAACCTTGGGCTGGTCCTCGATGTCTGCGACCGTCTTTGCGTGATGTATTCCGGCGAGGCGGTGGAAACCGGCAATGTCGAGGATGTCTTTGACGAAATGCGCCACCCCTATACGCAGGCGCTGTTCCGCTCCATCCCGCTGCCGGGGGCGGATAAGAACACCCATCCGCTGGTCGCCATCCCCGGCAACTTCCCCTTGCCGCATGAACGGCCCAAGGGGTGCAACTTCGGCCCGAGGTGCAGCTATTTCACCGCCGGTCGCTGCGACGCGACGAATGTGCCGATGTCGGTCCTCGGTGGCACCCGCCGGCATGAGACGCGCTGCCTGCGCCATTCTGAGATTGACTGGGACGCCCCGCCCGCCGCCAGCAAGGCCATCGCCAAGATGGCACCCGGCAAGGTGGTGCTGAAGTTCGATGACCTGAAGAAGTACTATTCCGTCGGCTCCTCCGCCTTTGGCGGCGGCACGAAAAAGGTCGTCAAAGCCAATGAGACCCTGAGTTTTGAGGCGCGCGAGGGCGAAACCCTTGCCATCGTAGGCGAGTCGGGCTGCGGCAAGTCCACCTTTGCCAAGGTGCTGATGGGGTTAGAGACCGCCACCTCTGGCACGATCATGCTGTTTGATGAGAACGTGCAATCCTCGCCCATCCAGTCGCGCAACATGGATACGGTCAGCCAGTTGCAGATGGTGTTCCAGAACCCCTTTGACACGCTGAACCCGTCGATGAGCGTGGGCCGCCAGATCATCCGCGCGCTTGAGATTTTCGGCCAAGGCGCCAGCGATGCGGAGCGCGAGGCGCGGATGCTGGAGCTTCTCGATCTCGTCAAACTCCCACGCGCCTTTGCCGAGCGGATGCCGCGCCAACTGTCCGGCGGGCAGAAACAGCGCGTCGGCATCGCCCGCGCCTTTGCCGGTGGGGCCAAGGTGGTGGTGGCGGATGAACCCGTCAGCGCGCTCGATGTGTCGGTGCAGGCGGCGGTCACTGACCTGTTGATGGACATCCAGCGCAAGAACCGCACGACGCTCTTGTTCATCAGCCATGACCTGTCGATTGTGCGTTACCTCAGCGACCGCGTGATGGTGATGTATCTGGGCCATGTGGTGGAAATGGGCACGACCGATCAGGTCTTCTCGCCGCCCTACCACCCCTATACCGAAGCGCTTTTGTCCGCTGTTCCCATCGCCGACACCCGCGTGATCAAAAAGCGCATCGTGCTGGAAGGCGACATCCCCAGCGCGATGAACCCGCCCCCCGGCTGCCCGTTCCAGACCCGCTGCCGCTGGAAATCCCAAGTCGCCGGTGGCTTGTGTGAGCGCGAGGTTCCCCCAGTCCGCGATCTGGGCGACGGCCATCAGGTCAAATGCCACCTGCCGGATGAGGTTCTGGCGGGGATGGAGCCCGTCATCAAGGTTGTAAGGCATGCAACTCTACCCGAACGGTAACTCCGCCGGAACTCCCGTCAGTGGAAGTTGCAGCGAAAGCACTAGGGTCAGGACCCATTGATCTTGCGGACGCGGCTTGATTCAAGCTTCGCAAGGAGACTGGATCATGGTAAGCGTTCGCGGGGAACCACGGATGGCTTATCTTGACGGCGTGAAGTTCCACGGCAACAGGTCGTCGAGGCGGCTTTGTGGGTGGCCGTTGGCGATCGCGGTCAGGGTTGCCTTGAGATAGGCAAAGGGCTCGATGTTGTTGATCTTGCAGGTTTCGATCAGCGAAGCGATGCGGCCCCAGGCGATGCCTCCCTCATCGTGACCGGCGAAGAGCGCATTTTTGCGATTGAGGGCGATGGGGCGGATCAGGTTTTCGACCCTGTTGGAGTCGATCTCCACGCGGCCGTCGGTCAGGAAAGTTTGCAACCCGTCCCAATGGTTATGGATGTAGGTCAGCTTTTCGCCGAGCGGGGATTTGGCGGAGATCTTGCGGCGTTGCGCCTGAAGCCAGTCGTCGAAGGCCGCCACCAGCGGCGCGGTGCGGGCCTGACGGGCGGAGAGGCGCTGGCCGGGCGAGACGCCCTTGATGTCGGCTTCGACGGCGTAAAACTCGGCGATGCGGCGCAGGCCCTCGGCGGCGATCTCTGAACCGTCACGGTCGAAGACTTCCTTGAGCTTGCGCCGGGCATGCGCCCAGCAATGCGCCACCCGAATGGGCGCGCCGCCCTTGCGGGACGGTTTGGTCAGCCGGTTGTAGCCAGTGTAGCCATCGATCTGCAGAATGCCATCGAAGCCGGTGAGGAAGGTTTCGGCATTCTCGCCCGCGCGACCGGGGGCATAGAAGTAGACGACGCCGGGCGGATCCTCGCTGCCCCAAGGTCGGTCATCACGGGCCAGCGCCCAGAGGTATCCGGTCTTTGTCACGCCGCGCCCTGGATCCAGCACCGGGGCTGTCGTC
>CALRPK020000126.1:0-5897 GCA_943370015.1 Paracoccus haematequi | reverse complement strand
CGCCCCCAGCACAGCCGCCCGCAGCCAGCCAGAGCGGTTGATGAAATGCACTTCTTCATGCGCGGATTGATAGGCTTGGGTCATGGGCTGTTCCGTTCGTCACTGTGAAAAGGGATAAGGCACAACGCCGCGCGAAAACCGCGGTGCTGGCCGGGCAAGGGCGAGGTCAGGCGCAACGCCGTCCCCGCGCGTTCGGCAATGCGGGCGACGATGGCAAGACCCAGCCCCGCGCCCTCTGCCCCGTCTGCGCCACGTGCAAAGGGGCGGGTGAGTTGCGCCAGTTGCTCCGGCAGGATGGCGGGCGCGTCATTGTCCACCACCAGCCAACCATCGGCACTCAACCCCGCCGTGACCGGTCCAGTGCCATGTCGTAGCGCGTTTTCAAACAGGTTGCGCGCAATGATCGCGGCGGCGTCGGGGTCCATCCGGCTGACCACGGGCGCATCGGGCAGGGTCAGGCGCAGATCGGCCCCCGCGCGGGTGAAATCGCTGGCCACCAATTCCAGCACCGGGCGCAGATCGACGGCTTCGGCCAAGGTCAACCGCGCCCCCTCGGCCCGCGCGAGTTGCAGCAGCCGTTCGGACAGGTGCGACAGGCGTTTCAGCGCGGCCTCCACCTCGGCGGCCTTGGCGGCGGTGGCAGGCTCGGCCGTGGCCTTGCGCAGGCGTTGCACCTGCATCACCGCCCCGGCCAAGGGCGTGCGCAACTCATGCGCGGCATGGGCGGCAAAGCTGCGCTCGGCGTGAAAGGATTGCTCCAACCGCGCCAAAAGCGCACTCATCCCCGCTGCAATCGGGCGCAGTTCCTGCGGCAACCCCGCCTCGGGCAAGGGCGACAGGTCATTCGCCCCCCGCGCCGCCACTTGCCGCCGCAACACCTCCAGCGGTCTCAGCCCATAGCGCAGGCCGGAAAAGATGCCGATGATCGACAAGGGCAGCACCAGCAAAAGCGGCAGGCCCAGCGCCAATGCCACCTCATGCGCCACCTCGCGCCGATGCGCCAAGGGTTCGGCGATGGTCAGCACCACCGACCCGCTGACCGCCGCTTCTTGGTAATAGCGATGCGCCCCGGTCTGGTGAAAGCCCGGCCCCTCCAGCAGCGGGAATTCATCCGCCGCCGCGCGATGTGACGCCAGCAGAACGGCCCCCGCCGCATCCCGCACAACATAGGTGAAGTATTCTTCATGCGGGCCCAGCGCCGCCAGATGCTGCGCGGCCACGTCATCCTCGCGGCTGAGAATATCCACCACGGCCAGTTGCAGGATGCGCTGCCCAGTTTCCTGCAAGGCGGAATCGAACACCTCATCCATCTCATCGGTCAGCAGGCGAAAGGTGGCGAAAGCCGCGCCCAGCCAGATCGCCGTGACCAGCAGGGACAGCGCCAAAGCGGTGCGCAGGCGGATCGAGGCGGGCCCCCTCATGCCGCGCCCAGACGATAGCCAAGGCCGCGTTCGGTGACGATCACCCAAGCCCCCAGTTTCTTGCGCAGGCGGCTGATATGCACCTCAATGGTGTTGCTTTCGACCTCGGCATCAAAGGAATACAGGCGTTCCTCTAACTGTGGCTTGGAATAAAGCTGGCCGGGATGCTGCAAAAAGGCCTCAAACAACACCCATTCCCGCGCGGTCAGGGGGATCGCCCGGCCTTTGCGCGTGATCCGGCGGGCAGCGCTGTCAATTTCCAGATCGCCCAAGGTCAGCACCGGATTGGGATTGCCGCCATAGCGCCGTGCCACGGCACCAATGCGGGCGGAAAGCTCCTCCAGATCAAAGGGCTTGACCAGATAGTCATCCGCCCCCGCCTTCAGCCCCGCGATCCGGTCTGAAATCTGATCCAAGGCGGTCAGGATGATCACCGGCACCGCCTGCCCCTTGGCGCGGAGCGTCTTCAGGAACGGAATTCCCAGACCATCCGGCAGCATCAGATCCAGCAGGATCAGGTCAAAATGCGCCCCCGCCAGCGCGTCCCCGGCGGCATCCAGCCGCTGCACCCAATCGACGGAATGGCCCTCGCTGTCCACCTGATCGCGGATCGCGCCACCGATGACCCGGTCATCCTCGATCAGAAGTATCCGCATGCCCCACCTGTCCGCCCAAAAAGGCGCTGTCCCATCCTGTCCCTATCCCTTTGCAGGATCAACCTGACACCAACCTGAAGCAGTTTTTCGGCCTGCTTCAGGCTGCCGTCAGGTTCGCCCTGCAAACCAGCTTCATGAAGCGTCCGCAAACGGAGTGTGGCCGATGAACAGGTTCCTGACGGTCTTTGGCCTTGCCACCCTACTCGCCGCCTCGATGGCGCGGGCAGGGGATGATTGCGCCGTGCCGATGACCGACTGGCAGCCGCGCAGCGCCGTGGCGGCAATGGCCACGGCCCAAGGCTGGACCATCCGCCGCATCCGCATCGACGACGGCTGCTATGAGGTGATCGGCACCGACGCCCAAGGCCGCGCGATTGAGGCCAAGCTGAACCCCAGCACGCTGGCCATCCAAGAGATCGAGTTCGAGGATGAGGACGACGGCCACGACGGCGACCATCACGACAGCCCCGGCGATGCCCATGACGCCCGCCAAGATGGCGGGGACGACTGACCGCCCGACAAACCTCCACCCCGCGCGCCCTGTCGCAATGGCGGCTGGCGCATGCCTTACAGGAGTCCACGATGAAACTTCCCCTGACCTTGATCCTTCTTGGCAGCGCCATGGCGACAGCGGCGGCGGCACAAGGCCCCGTCCCCGCCACGCCGCCCAGCGCCCACGCCCGTGCCATCGGCGACCTTGCCGCGCCCTTGCTGCAAGTGTCGGATGACGAGGATGACGACAACGGCTGGTTCTCCTTCGGCGACGACGGGTCCGACGAAGCGGACTGCGACGAGGACGAAGAGGATTGCCCCACCGCAGGACGCGGCAATGCCGCCCCCGCTGGCACGGTCGCGCCCCCGGCAAATGGCCTGTTTGGCGACGGAAAAGCGCCCGTCGCCAGTACAAACTGACTCTGTCCCCCATTCACGGAAACCCAAGATGAAACCGCTTTTCGCCGCCCTCGCCCTGACCACCGCGCTGGTCCTTCCGGGCCTTGCCCTTGCCAAACCCGTCACCCTGACGGTCAACATGAACAGCTATGGCGGGCGGGGGGCCTATCTGGCCGTCTATGTCACCGATCCCGCCGGGGCCTATGCGGGCAGCCTGTGGATGGCAGGCGGCAAGGCGCGCTATTACCGCCACCTGTCCGACTGGGCGCGCTTTACAGGAGGTGATCCGGCGCAGGTCAATGGCATCACCGGGGCGAGTGTCGGCTCTGGCCAATCGCTGACCTTGGACATGGACCTTGCCGATGCCCTCTTCGATGCAGGCTACACCCTGCACATCGACGCAGCGGTTGAGGATATGCGCGAAAGTCCGAATGAGGTTTCGGTCCCCCTGACCGCCGCTGGCGCAGGCCAGCCCGTCACAGGCGGGCGCTACATCGCCGATTTCACCTACGGCTTCTAAGGATACTCCCCATGCTGCGCTCCCTCCACCGCTGGCCGGGCCTTTTGGCCGCCGTTCTGCTGATCGTCATCGCCCTTGGCGGTGCGGCGCTGTCGGTGTTTCCGGCGCTGGATCGGCTGACCCGGCCAACGGTGGTGGCAGGGCAAAGCGTGGCAGAGCTTGCCGCCGTGGTGCAATCCGCCCATCCGGCGGTGGAACAAATCCGCCGCGCCCCATCGGGCCGGATCACCGCCTATTGGTTCGACGGCGATACGCCGTGGGCGGCGGTGATCGATCCACTGACCGGCGCGGACATGGGCAGCGCCGATGAAGGCGCGGTGGAGGGGTGGCTGAAATCCCTGCACCGGGCGCTGCTGCTGGAAGATGCTGGCCGTCTGACCGTCGCCGCAGGCGCGGCAGTGATGCTGCTGATGGCGTTTTCGGGCGCGATGCTGGTAGCGCGGCGCATGGGCGGTTGGCGGCATTGGTTCGCCCCGCAACGCCGCGGAGTCGCCGGTCGCTGGCACACGATGCTGGCACGGGTGGCGGTGGCGGGGTTGATGATCTCCTCCCTCACGGGCCTTTTCATGGTGGCGGCGACCTTTGCGCTGACCCCCGATGATGCCGCAAACCCAGCCTTTCCGGCCACGGTCAGCGGCCTTGCCCCCCTGCCGGCGCAAGACCTGCCCGCGTTGCAAGCCATCCCTGTGGCCGATCTGCGCGACCTGACCTTTCCCGTGGCGGACGACCCGACCGACGCCTATGCCGTGACCACCTCCACCGGCAGCGGCTATGTCGATCCCGGCAATGGCGCGCTGCTGATCTGGGCCGACAATGGCCCATGGCAGACCGCGTGGGAGTGGGCCTATCTGCTGCACACCGGCGACGGTGCCGCACTCTGGGGCCTGATCCTTGGCCTGATGGTGCTGACGGTTCCCGCGCTTGCCATAACAGGCACCTTGATCTGGTGGCGCGCATGGCAAGCCCGCCCGCGTCTGGCTGGCATGGTCGCCGCCGACAAGGCGCAAAGCGTGATCCTCGTCGCCAGTGAGGGCGGCACGACCTGGGGGTTCGCCACCACCCTCGCCCAAGCTTTGCAAACGGCGGGTCAAGGCGTGCACTTGGCCCCCCTGTCCAGCCTGTCCCCCGACCGCTACCGCAGCGCCAAACGGCTGATCGTGATGGCCGCGACGTGGGGCGATGGCGACGCCCCCTTCACCGCCAAAGGCGCGCTGGAGCGGTTGCGCGCCACCACCCCGCCGAAGGGGATGGAGCTTATCCTCCTCGGCTTCGGCGACAGCAGTTTCCCGGTCTATTGCGGTTACGCTGCGGCCTTGCACGACACGGCACAGGCCAAAGGCTGGGCTCTGCCCCTGCCCTTGGGCAAGATCGACCGCCAATCCGCGCAGGATTTTGCCCGCTGGGGCCGGGACTTGGGCGCGTATCTGGGGCTGGACCTCACCCTAAACCACCAACCCCAAGCGCCCCGCACCCAAGCGCTGACCCTGACCACCCGGCGCGACTATGCCTCACCCGAGGCCCCGGTCGCCATCCTGCGCTTTGCCCTGCCGAAAGTGCCCCTGTGGCAGCGCATCACCGGCCAAGGCTTTGCCCGCTTTGCCCCCGGTGACCTGCTCGGTATCCTGCCCGAAGGATCACCGCTGCCGCGCTACTATTCCCTAGCGTCGGGCCACAGCGACCGGTTCATCGAAATCGCCGTGCGCCAGCATGTCGGTGGCCTCTGTTCCAACCAACTGCTCTCGCTGCCCATCGGCGCGCAGATCAAAGTCTTCCTGCGCCCCAACCCCGGCTTCCAGCCCGACCGCAGCGCCGCGCCGCTGATCCTGATCGGCGCAGGCACCGGGATCGGCCCCTTGGCAGGCTTTGTGCGGGCCGAGGGCAGCCGCCGCCCCGTCCATCTGTGGTTCGGCGCGCGCAGTGCGGAAACCGACCTGCTTTACGCCGAGGAACTGACGGCTTGGCAAAAGGATGGCCGCCTAGACCACCTCACCTGCGCCTTTTCGCGCAGCACCGCCCCGCGCCGCCATGTGCAAGACGCCCTGCGCGACGATGCCGAGGCGTTGCGGGGTCTGGTCACCCATGGCGCAAGGATCATGGTCTGCGGCGGGCGCGAGATGGCACAGGGCGTGCAGTGCGCATTGGCCGAAATCCTTGCCCCGCTTGGACTTTCCCCGCGCAGCCTGAAGGCAGAGGGTCGCTATGCCGAAGACAGTTACTGAACGGTTAGAGGGCCGCTCGATGGGCACACGCTGGCAGGTCACCCTCGACGGCGCGGTTCCTGATCGGCACAGGCTAGAGGCAGACTGTCAGGCGACGGTCGATCTGGTGGACCTGCAGATGTCCACTTGGAACCGCGACAGTGACCTGATGCGCCTGAACGCAGCCCCTTTGGGAGATTGGGTCACCCTG
>CALRPK020000125.1:0-5993 GCA_943370015.1 Paracoccus haematequi | reverse complement strand
GCCGATGGCATGGCGCATGTCGGGCGGTCCCATATGCGCCATCACGCCGCCATCGCAAAAGCCCACCAGCGCATGGACGATGCTTTGCGGGTGTACCAGCACCTCGATCTGTTCCGGGGCGAAACCGAAAAACTCGCGTGTTTCGATCAGTTCCAGCGCCTTGTTGAACATGGAGGCCGAATCGATGCTGATCCGCTGGCCCATCGACCAGTTGGGATGCGCCACAGCCTCACGCACGGTCGCGGCGGCCAGACGGTCCAGCGGCCAATCGCGGAACGGGCCACCGCTGGCGGTGATGATGACCCGCTCAACCGCGCGCATATCCTCGCCGGTCAGAGCCTGGAACACGGCGGAATGTTCGCTGTCCACCGGCAGGATGGTCGCGCCATTGTCGCGGGCGGTCTGCATCAATAGCGTGCCCGCCGTCACCAGCGATTCCTTGTTGGCCAAGGCCAGCATGCGCCCATGCCGCAGCGCCCGCAATCCGGGCACCAGACCCGCCGCCCCGACAATGGCCGACATCGTCCAGTCGGCAGGCTGATCCGCCGCCTCGGCGATGGCATTGGCCCCGGCTGTCGCCTCCACCCCTGACCCGGCAAGTGCGGCGCGCAGGGCGGGCAGTTCATCCTCATGCGCGGTCACGGCGACCTCGGCCCGCAATTCGCGCGCCATCTCGGCCAGACGCGCGATATTGCGCCCGCCGGTCAGCGCGACGGTGCGGAACGTCTCTGCCCCACCTGCCCGCTTGATCAGGTCAAAGGTGCTTTCGCCGATGGAACCAGTCGCGCCGAAGATGGAGATGGAGCGCATATCCCTGCCCTGTCAGTGAATCGGAAGCGGCAGGACAAGGCCGATCACCATCAACACCACTGTCGCACCGATCAGCGCGTCAAACCGGTCCAAAAGCCCGCCATGACCGGGAATCAGGTTTGAGCTGTCCTTGATCCCCGCCCGCCGCTTCAGCCAGCTTTCGGCAATGTCGCCCAATTGCCCGGCAAAGGCCACCACCGGCGACAAGAGCACCACCCAGACCGACCCAAAGCCCAGCCGCCAGAAGATCACCCCGACAATCGCCGCGCCAAACCAGCCTGCCACCGTGCCGGACCATGTTTTCTTGGGGCTGACCGCTGGCCAGAACTTCGGACCGCCAAGGATGCGGCCCGCGAAATAGCCCATGACATCCGAGGCCACGACGACCGAGATCAACCACAGGATCGCACTTTGGCCATTGGCAAAGCGCAAATCCACCAGCGCAAAGCCGGTGACCATGATCGCGGCGGCATAGACCGTGGCAATGCGGCGGTCGCGGCGCGGGGTCAGCGCCAGCGCCAAGGATGGCACCAACAGCGCCAAGGGGGCCAAGTCCCCGCGCAACACCAAGGCCGCCAGCAGACAGGCCGCCCCGATTGCCCCCATCGCCAGCGGTGTGCCCCGCCGCCCCGGTGCGGTGATGCGCGCCAGTTCCCAGATCATCCCGCCGGTCAGCAGGATGACCAGAGCCGCGAATGACCGCCCGCCCAGCCAGATTTCCGCCGCGCCAACCGCCACCATCACCGCCGCCGACAGCACGCGCGGGCGCAGGTCGGCCCAACGACCGGGATCGACGGTCATGCGCTGACCACACCGCCAAAGCGGCGCTCTCGATTGCCGAAACGCGCAAGGATCGCCGCCAGTTCATGCGCACTGAAATCGGGCCACAGCGTGGGCGTGAATTCATATTCGGCATAGGCCGTCTGCCACGGCAGGAAGTTCGAGGTGCGGGTCTCGCCCGAGGTGCGGATCACCAGATCGGGGTCGGGAATGCCCGTGGTGTCCAGATGATCGGCCAGAACCTCTTCGGTGACCTGATCGGGCGACAGACGCCCGGCGGCGACTTCACTGGCCAAGGCCTTGACCGCGCGCAACACCTCATCCCGGCCACCGTAATTGATGGCGACGGTGAAGTTCAGCCGCGTATAGCCAGCCGTCCGCGCCTCAATCCCCGCCATCAGGGCTTGCAGGCCCTTGTCCAGCCGCGACCGATCCCCGATGAAACGCATCCGCACCCCTTCAGCCGCCAGACGATCCGCCTCACGCTCTATATAGCGGGCAAAGATCGCCATCAGACCCAGAACTTCCTCGGTCGAGCGTTTCCAGTTTTCGGTCGAAAAGGCGTAAACCGTCAGCCAACGGATGCCGAGGTCAGGACAAGCGCGCACGATTTCGCGCACACGTTCCGCCCCGCGGCGATGGCCGACAAGACGCGGCCAGCCGCGTTCGGTGGCCCAGCGGCCATTGCCGTCCATGATGATGGCGACATGCTCTGCCGGGCGCGGGGCCTTCGGGTCTTTGTTCCTGAGTATCGCCACGCCGCGCCCTTTACTGGCAGCACTCAACTGGCCGCCCCGTTCACCAACACACCAAGGGCCACCAGAGGCCCAAGGGCAGGATCAAACCTGCATAATCTCGGCCTGTTTTTGCTCCAGCACCTTTTCCACAGCCGCGATGGCCTTGTCGGTCAGTTCCTGCACCTCATCGGACCACATCTTCTGGTCGTCTTCGGACATGCCCGCCGATTTGGCCTTTTTGATCTGGTCCATCCCGTCGCGCCGCACATTGCGGATCGAGACTTTGCAGCTTTCGGCATATTGCGCAGCGACCTTGGTCAGTTCCTTGCGGCGCTGTTCGTTCAATTCCGGGATCGGCAGGCGGATCAGCGGGCCGTCGGTGACAGGGTTGATGCCCAGCCCCGACTCGCGGATCGCCTTTTCCACCTTTGAGATCATGCCTTTGTCCCAGACGTTGATCACCACCATGCGCGGTTCGGGCACGTTCACAGTGCCAAGCTGGTTGATCGGGGTCATCTGGCCGTACGCTTCAACCTGAATGGGTTCCAGCATCTGCGCCGAAGCGCGGCCCGTCCGCAGCGAGGCGAATTCCGTTTTCAGCGAATTCATCGCGCCGTCCATGCGGCGCTGGATCGCGTCAAGGTCAATGTCGAGATCGTCTTGCGACATGGCGGTCGTTCCTATCGTCTTGTCCGTGTCAGCACCGGATTTGCCCCTCTATAGCAGAGCAAATCCAGCGGGGTATAGATGTTCGCGCGCAATCAGTCCTTGGTCGCCCTGTCAGCCTGTGACCTTGGTATAAGTGCCCTCACCGCGCAGGATGGTGCGGAAACCGCCGGGTTCATCAAGGCTGAACACGATGATCGGCAGATCATTGTCCCGCGCCAAGGCGATGGCCGAGGCATCCATCACCCCCAGATGCTTTGCCAGACATTCGTCATAGCTGACGGTGTCATAGCGTTTGGCATCGGCGTGTTTCTTGGGATCCTTGTCGTAAACCCCATCCACCTTGGTGCCCTTGAAGATCGCCTGACAGGCCATCTCATTGGCGCGCAGGGTCGCTGCCGTATCGGTGGTGAAATAGGGGTTGCCGGTGCCTGCCGCAAAGATGCAGACGCGCTTTTTCTCAAGATGGCGGACTGCGCGGCGGCGGATATAGGGCTCGCAGACCTGATCCATCGGAATCGCGCTGATCACGCGGGTAAAGACGCCAATCGCCTCAAGCGCGGATTGCATCGCCAGCGCGTTCATCACCGTGGCCAGCATCCCCATGTAATCGGCGGTGGTGCGTTCCATTCCTTGGGCCGATCCGGCCAGACCCCGGAAGATATTGCCGCCGCCGATGACCATGCAAATCTCGACGCCCATTTCTTGGACCGACTTCACCTCTTGCGCGATGCGCGCCACGGTCGGCGGGTGCAGGCCGTAACCTTGATCGCCCATCAACGCCTCGCCGGAAATCTTGAGCATGACGCGGCTGTATTTGACCGATGGCTCAAGGACCGGTTTTGTCATGGGAAACCCCGTTGTTGATGGTTTGGTAAGCTGTCGCTTTGGATTGGGGCGCAAAATGTCGTAAAACGCCGTGGGGTTCAACCGGGGAACCGCAGCCTTTGCGTCAAGGCACGCGGGTTCTTGGGCAAAGGGTCTTTCCCTTGGACCCTGATCCGCTTAACCCTGTGGGCGCTTGGACAGGGAGGACGGCATGAAGAAACTGGCGGCAGGAAACTGGAAAATGAACGGCACGGCAGCCAGCCTGTCCGAGGTTGCGGCGCTTCTGCAGGCCCATCCCGCGCCCGTTTGTGAGATGCTCTTGTGCCCGCCCGCCACTTTGCTGGCCAGCATGGCCGCCACCGCCAAAGGCACCGCACTGCATGTCGGCGGGCAGGATTGCCACGCCAAGGCTTCCGGCGCGCATACCGGCGACATCTCTGCGGCGATGCTGCGCGATGCCGGGGCGAGCCACGTGATCCTTGGCCATTCCGAACGCCGCGCCGATCACGGGGAGACCGATGCGCAGGTGCTGGCCAAGGCCGAAGCCGCCATCGCCGCTGGCCTGATTGCCGTCGTCTGCATCGGTGAGACGGAAGCTGAGCGTGACGCAGGCAAGACACTGGATGTCGTCGGCACGCAGTTGCATGGCTCTGTCCCCGCGAATGCCACGGCGGCGACATTGGTGGTGGCCTATGAACCCGTCTGGGCCATCGGCACGGGCCGAACGCCCACGATCCCCGAGATTGCCGAGGTTCACGCTTTCCTGCGCGCCCGCCTGACCGCCCGCATCGGGGAACAGGCGGCTGGGGTGCGGCTCCTGTACGGCGGGTCGGTCAAACCCTCCAACGCGGCAGAGATTTTCGCCGTCCCCCATGTGGATGGTGCCTTGGTCGGCGGGGCAAGCCTGAAGGCCAGCGATTTCGGGGCCATCGTCGCGGCACTCTCCGCCGCCTGATCGCGCCCTTGCGTCACGGCGAAGCGTCGGTCCCGGATCAGCCAAGCGCTCTGGTCCGGGCCATGCTGCGGGCCTGACAGATTTGGAATCACCATGACCGCTTCCCCGATCCACGCGCAGGGCGCGATTGCCGCGAACCTGACCTGCATGGCCTCCATGCTGATCTGGGCCGCCGCCCTGCCCGCCGCCGAAGTCCTGATCCGCGCGGAACCGGCCATCCTGTCGCCCCTCTGGATCAACGCCGCGCGCATGGTGATGGCGGCGGCGTTTCTGTTGCCGATCTGGCTTCTGGTCGAAGGTCCGGGGGCAATTCGTCAGGCAAATTGGGGGCGCGGGATCATGGTCGGTTCGCTGATCGGCCTTGGTGCCTTGCTCTTGGTGCTGGGCCAAGGGCGCACCTCTGCCGTGATGGCGGCGGTGGTCTCCTCGGCCATGCCCCTGATCGGCATGGCGCTGGAGATTGCCTTGGACGGGCGCAAACTGACCCGCGCCATTGTCTTGGGCCTTTTGCTGTCGGTCATCGGGGGCGTTCTGGCGGCGGGGCGCTTTGACGGCGGCATCGGCTTTGGCATCGGGGCGCTTTTGTGCCTTGGATCGGTGATGACCTTCACCCTCGCCTCGCGCTGGACCGTCACCGCTTTGCCGGGGTTGACGCCCTTGGGCTCCACCACCGTCACCGTCTGCGGTGCGGCGGTTGCTGCCTTGGTCTTTGCGCTTGGCGGTGCCGCCTTGGGCCAACCCGTGGGCGACCTCGCGCGCTTTGGCGCGTGGGAGTTCGGGGCCTTGGCCATCTACGGTGTCGGTGGCCTCGCCATCAGCCAACTTCTCTGGATCATCGCCGTGGGACGCCTCGGGATTGCCATGTCCGCACTGCACATCAACCTGACGCCCTTTTACGTCATGCTCTTCATGCTGGCCTTGGGCGGCACATGGAACTGGCTGCAAGCGGCAGGGGCGGCGCTGGTCTGTATCGGCGTGCTGATCGCCCAAGGGCTGATCGCGCAAGGCCTGACGACACGGAGGATCTGATGGAAACCTTGCACCAATCCCCCACCGATCCCGCTTTCGTGCAGAGCCCCTACCCGTTCTACGACCGCGCCCGTGCGTGCGGCCCTTTCTTCCACTGGGCCGATTACAACCTGACCTGCACCCCCAACGCCGCCGCCGTCAACGCCATCCTGCGCGACCGCCGCTTTGGCCGCGAAGCCCCGCCCGAA
>CALRPK020000124.1:0-6000 GCA_943370015.1 Paracoccus haematequi | reverse complement strand
TTGATGATGCGGATACCGACATCCAGCGGCTTGTCCACTGGGGTGCGGGCCAGCGGGTTCATCAGCCGCCCGGCCAGCGGCCATTGCGCCGAACAGCGCGGCGGCGGCAGACCGTCAAGCGGGTGGCCTTCGGCATCGACGACACGGCCCAGCAGTTCTGGCCCGACCTCGGCCATCTGTCCGCCGTCAATCACATGCAGCCGCGCGCCTGCGATGATGGCGGCCCCCGGCTGGTTCAGGAACAACAGGGTGCGCCCGTCGCGAAAGCCGATCACTTCGCCTTGCACCGGGGTGCCGGTCTCAGTCGCGATTTCGCACAGGGTGCCGGGGCTGGCGGGAAAACCCGTCGCCTCTAGGATCAACCCGTCATAGCGTAGCACGCGGCCCTCAATGCGGGGCGCGGGCGGGGCGGTGTGGCGATGCAGGTCGCGGGCGAGCGTTTCCAGCATCACGCCCCCAGCACATCGGCAAGGCGGATGCCATCGGCCCGCACCTCTATATCGCCCCGCTTCAGCGCAGGGTCGGGCGTCAATGTCGCGCCGTCTAGATCGGTTCCCGCCAGATGCGGGGCGATGGCGGTCAGATCGTCCGGGTTCAGGCGCAGGGTGACGGTTCGCATGCCTTGGGCCACGCGGTCGGCCAATTTGGTGATCCGCGCGACGAAGGGCTTGGGCAGGGCATCAATCGCCTGTCCGGCGCGCTGTGCGGCAAGGTCGCGCACGGCGGACGCAATCAAGGCGGCGATCTGGTCAGAAAGGTCGGGGGCGGCTGTGCCCAATCCCTTGGCTGCGGCGACAAAGGCGGCGCGTGCGGCATCCAGTTCCGCCAGTGCCAATGCGCGCCCCTCTTCCACGCCCTTGGTATGGCCTTCGGTCAGGCCCGCAGCATGGCCCTGCGCCTGCGCCTCGGCCAGCAGTTTTGCCAGATCGGGGGGCGGCGGGGCTGTGGGCGCGGGCGGCGTCTCGATCTGCGCGACCTCTTCGGTCCAATCCGCTTCGACCACCTCCACCGGGGTGAGGGAGACACGTTCCACCTGATCGAGACGCAACGCCTTGAAGGCGGCTTCGCCGACGGTCAGGGGGGCACGCCCGGTGAAGGCGCGGTTTTGTCCGGCACGCAGGCGGGCGGCGAGTTTTGCGGGGTCGATGACCGAGTTTTCGCGCGTCATGCGTTACACCATCTGCTCGCCGCCGCGACCGGCGAGGACGATGGTCCCTTCGTCCGACAGGCGGCGGGCGGTGGCGATGATGGCCTTTTGCGCCTCTTGCACATCGGTCAGGCGGACGGGGCCCAAAGCCTCCATCTCATCCCTAATATTGGCGGCGGCGCGGGTGGACATGCAGGCCAGCAGCTTTTCGCGCAGCGCCTCGTCCGCGCCTTTCAGGGCAAGGATAAGCTGTTCGTTTTCGACACTGCGCAGCAGGGTCTGCAAGGATCGGTCATCGGATTTGATCAGGTTGTCAAAGACGAACATGTTGTCCTGAATGGCCTGCATCAGGTCTTTGTCATCCTTGCGCACCTCGCGCATGATGCGCTGTTCCATTGCCGTTTTGGTAAAGTTCATGATCCGTGCTGCAGCTTTCACGCCGCCAATCTGACTGGCGCGGGACGTGCTGGAGGCTTTGAATTTCCTCTGCATCACATGTTCCAGATCACGAAGCGCCTCGGGCTGGACGGTGTTCAGATTGGCGATGCGGGTGACAAGGTCAGGTTGCAAAGTGTCGGGCAGCATTGTCAGCACTTCGGCCGCGAGACCATAGTCCAGACAGGCGATGACAAGCGCCATGATCTGGGGATGTTCATCCACAATCAGTTCCGCAATCGCACGGGCATCCATCCAGTCGAGGATCTCAATGGGCCGTTCGGCAGAGGCGGGGTTGATGCGGCTGATGATGGACTGGGCTTTGTCCTCTCCCAGCGCCTCGGTCATCATGGAGCGGATGTAGAGGGGGGCACCGATGCCAAGGCCGGTCTCTTCGGACAGGCCTTGCAGGAAGGATTCCACCAATTCCTCCAAAGCGTCCTGATCGACGTCGCCCACGGAATACATCGCCGCCCCCAGGTGCTGCACCTCAAGCGGGGACAGGTTTTTCAGGATGGCCGCTGCGGCGCGTTCACCGAACAGCAGCATCAGAACGGCGGCGCGTTCCAGATTGGTCAGCGGTCCGCGCGGGGAACTGCCATCGGTGGTCATTTGGGTGGGGCGTGGGGCGGGCATGCGATCCTCGTCAACCGGCGGAGGGGTCGATCTCGTCCTTCATCATACGCTGAAGGACCGAGGCGATGCGGGCGGGGTCTTCCTGTGCGATCTGGCGCAGGACGGCGAACTTGTCCTCGCGCGCCACATTGGCACCCAAAGCAGCAGAGGCGAGTTTTGCGCGCCGTGCCTCTAGCCGGGCTTGGACATCGTCAAGGCTTTCGCCTTCGCCGACCTCGACCCCCGGCAGACCGGCGTAGCCCATCGGCGTGGCCTGACCGGCGGGCGCGTCGGGGGTGGTGGAAATGCGGCCCAAAAGCGGGCGGACAATGCCAAGCGCCACGATGGCGATCCCGGCCAGCAGCACCAGTTGCTTGGTCGCTTCGGGCAGCCAAGTCAGGTCGGTGCCAGCCTCGACCACCTGCGCCTCTTCGACGAAGGGTTGGGCGGCGATGATGATGCTGTCACCCCGGTCGGCGTCAAAGCCGATGGCGGTCTGGGTCAGCTTTTCCAGATCGGCCTTCAACTCGGGCGGCAGGGCGGGCTGGGTGGTGGTGCCATCGGCAGCGGTCACCGTCGGGGCGGCGCGCAGCAGGATGGCGGCGGAGATGCGGGTGATCTTGGCAGTCTGCGGCTGGGTGGTCGAGACGGTCTTTGACACCTCATAATTCCGGGTGGCGGCTTGGCTGCGGTTGGTTGCCGCCTGCGGGGCGGCGGCGGCGGGCGCGGCACCGCCAACCGGGGCAACATTGGCCTGCACAGGCGGGGTGTTCGACACCGCGCCGGGCACGCCGCGCGCCGGGGGTTCGCTGTTTTCGGTCGTGGTTTCCTCTTCGGACAGCAGGGCGCGGCCTTGGGGATCGACTTTTTCTTCCGTGATCTGGCTTTGGGTGAAATCCATGTCCACCGTCACCTGCACCGACAGGTTGCCGGGGCCGGTGATCGGGGTCAGCAGGGCCTCGATCCGTTGCTTGTAAAGACGCTCCATCTCGATCCGGTGTTGCAACTGGCGGTCTGACACCATCGCCATCGGATCATCCGACCCGCGCGACAGCAGGCGGCCCATCTGATCGACCACGGTGACATCCCCCCGCGCCATGCCGGGGATAGAGGATGAGACAAGGTTCACGATCGCCTCGACCTGCGACGCCTCAAGCGCGCGACCGGGGGCGAGTTGCAGAAAGACAGATGCGCGGGGCGGTTGGCTGTCGCGCAGGAAGGCGGTCTTTTCCGGCAGGGCCAGATGCACCCGCGCGGTGGCGACGGCGGAAATCTCGGTGATCGACCGGGCGAGTTCCAGTTCCTGCGCCTGCCGCAGTCGCGCGCCTTCGACGGATTTGCTGGCCCCCATCGGCAATTCGCCCAGCACCGTATCGGCATCCGGCATGGAGGAGGGCAGACCCTTGGACGCCAGTTCCATCCGCGCCTTGTGATATTCGGCTGAAGCCACCTCAACCTCGCCGGTCATGTCGTCGATGCTGGCGGTGATCCCGGCGGCAGTCAGCGCCTCAAGCACGCGCGCCTTGTCGGCTTCGGCCAGACCGGGGTAGAGCGTCATGGTGGATGGTTGGCGCAGCAGCACAAAGGCCGCCAGCCCCAGCACCGCCACCGACAGGATCAGCACGGCGGGCAAAGCGCGGCGCACGGCGGGCTGATCGCCCATCCGCAGCACATTGGACAGCACCCCCCGCGCCTGAGCGACCATAGGATTGCCCGAAGAGGTCTGAGTGACAGGAGAAAGCGCCATCTTGGATTACACCGGCATGTTCATGATGTCGCGGTAGGCACCCAGCGCCTTGTTCCGCACGTTCAGGGCAAACTGGAACCCCAATGAGGCGATCTGCTGTTCCACCATCACGGCGGCCAGATCGCTGCGTTTTCCGGTTTCGAAATCCGTCGCCGCCTGCGTTGCACCGGATTGCGATTTGGCCAGCGACTCCACCGCCTCGGAAACGCGGTCTGCAAAGCCCTTGGTTTCGGGCGCTGTGGTGATCTCGGCCTTTGGGGCCTGCACCGTCATCGGTAGGGGCTGAAAGCCGTTGATCGAAGAGATGGACATGGGTGACTGCCGCCTGCCGTTTTTTGTTCTGCTGCCTTAGACCGCGCGGGCCAGCGCCTGTGCCGCGCTGCGGGCCGTCACGTCGATCAGAAGGTCATGGGCATGGATCGTGCCAGCTTCCTGCATGACCAAGGCGCGTTGGATCACATTCTCCAACTCGCGCACGTTTCCGGGCCAGGAATGGGCCAGCAGGGTCGAGATCGCCTCTGTCGTCAGCAGGGGCAGGGGATGGCCTGCGGGGGTGTGGCGGCGGATCAGGGCGGCGGCCAAGACAGGGATGTCGTCGGGCCGTTCGGCCAAGGCGCGGGTGGCCAGCGGGAACACGTTCAGACGGTAAAACAGGTCTTCGCGGAAGCGCCGCGCCTCAACTTCCGCAGGCATATCGCGGTTTGAGGTGGCGATGACGCGGATATCTACGGCCACTTCGGTCTGTGCCCCAATCGGGGTCAGGGCGCGTTCTTGCAGCACGCGCAGCAGTTTGGATTGCAGACCCATCGGCATTTCCGAGATTTCGTCCAGCATCAGCGTGCCGCCTTCGGCCGCGCGGATGATGCCCTTGTTGGCAGCCGCAGCCCCGGTGAAGGCGCCTTTTTCATGCCCGAACAAGATGGCCTCGAGCATGTTTTCCGGGATGGCGGCGCAGTTGATGGCGACAAAGGGCGCACCGGCACGGCGGCTGGCGGCGTGGACTTGGCGGGCCAGAACCTCTTTCCCCGATCCGGTGGGGCCGTTGATGAACACGGTCACATCGGTGCGGGCCACACGGGCGGCAAGGTCGATCAGTTGCTGGGTTTCCGGGTCGGCGGCCACCATCGCCTGAAGCTGCGCGCCAAGGATATCGGCCAGCATCATCAGCGCACAGTCACGCAGCGCCTGCGGGGCGACTGGCGACGGCAGTGCGACGCGCAGGATGCGGCCCCCCATTTCTTCGGTCACGATCAGGGCGGGGGCGTCCTCGGTCACGATCACCAGCGTCTTGGCCCCGGCGGCGCGTGCAAGGTCCATGAGGGCGCGAGGGCCCATCTGCACCTCAACCGCCGCAGAGGCGGCGACGACCTGCGCGCCGGTCTGGGGTTTAGCCCCCCGTTCCACCGCCACCCGCCGCCGGGCAAGCAGCAGCGCCAGCGGTTGCGCGGCGGAAAAGCTGGTCTCGATCAGGTGGATATGTGCCATTCTGTGCCGTCCCGGATGTGTGCTTCCTTGACGGATACAAGGCAGGATGCGTGCCACCCGGCGGTGGGGCGCGAAAAAATCGCATCCGCCCGCTAAAATCGTCGGAACTTGCGTCGAATACAGGGCTGAACCCGTCAGCCCATTCGGCGCTGCGCGGACAATCCGACGTCACGCCACGGGGACGCGTGTCGGAAAACCGTTTTCTGACACGACCTTGGGCCAGATGAGGGCCAGCCGGTCCGACGGTATGGCATCCATGGGATGGGCAGACCCAACCCCGGCAGGCATCCGTTTCGTGCCAACCCTTACAGCCAAAGCCAGACCCCATCCGTTGGGACGTATCAACAATAACCCTTGCCCGGTCGTTCTGGCCTCGGTGAGTGGAACAACCTTGAGGCACGTGCTCCATGCTTTCCAAGACATATCATCTGAAATTCCCGAGCCTCGACGCAGCACAGATCGCGGCCCCGTTTGTTATCGAGGCGCTGGGGAACGCCATACCATCCTGCAATCTGACGGGGCTGAACGTCCTGATCAGCAAGGAGGGCGATGTTTCGATAAATGTATTCTT
>CALRPK020000123.1:0-6048 GCA_943370015.1 Paracoccus haematequi | reverse complement strand
CCAAGCCTGTGACCAAGGACGATGTGGTCTGGACCTATGCCGGGGTGCGGCCGCTGTACAATGACGGCGCGAAATCGGCCACGGCGGCGACGCGGGATTATGTGCTGTCCTTGGACACCACAGGCGGTGCGCCGCTGCTGAACGTGTTCGGCGGCAAGATCACCACCTATCGCCGTCTGGCGGAATCGGCGCTGGAAAAGCTGCAACCCTTCTTTCCGCAGGCCAAGGACAAATGGACCGCCCGCGCCCCCCTGCCCGGTGGGAACTTCCCGCATGATGGCGTGGCGGCGCTGGTTGCGCGGGTTCAGGCAGATCATCCGTTCCTGACCCCCGCTTGGGCCGCGCGTCTGGTGCGGGCTTATGGGGCAGAGGCCCCTGCCCTGCTGGCGGGTGCCAAGACCGCCGCCGATCTGGGCCGCGACTTTGGTGCCACCCTGACCGAGGCTGAGGTGCGCTGGCTGATGCGCCACGAATTCGCGCGCAGGGCCGAGGATGTGGTCTGGCGGCGCACGAAACTGGGGCTGCGGTTGACGGCAGAGCAGATCGCGGCGCTGGACGGGTTCATGACCGAGGCAAACGACAGGGCGCTCAGCCCGGCGGCAGAGTGAGGGGGGACTATGGCGCTGGAGCTTCAGTCAGTCAGTCGGGTGGTCAAGGGGCAGGTGCATATCCAGCCCACGACCCTGACACTGGAAAAGGGCACGATGAACGTGCTGCTTGGGCCAACGCTGTCGGGGAAAACCTCGCTCATGCGGGTGATGGCGGGGCTGGATGTGCCGACCACGGGTCGCGTGATGTGGCACGGGCAGGACGTGACCGGACAGCGCGTGCAGGACCGCAAGGTTGCGATGGTCTATCAGCAGTTCATCAATTACCCGGCGATGAGCGTCTATGACAACATCGCCTCACCCCTGCGTCTGATGGGCAAAAGCGCCGCCGAGATTGACCGCGCCGTCAAATCCACCGCCGAGATGCTGAAACTGACGCCGATGCTGGGCCGCAAACCGTTGGAGCTTTCGGGCGGCCAGCAACAGCGCTGTGCACTGGCGCGGGCCTTGGTGAAAGAGGCGGGGTTGGTGTTGCTGGATGAACCGCTGGCGAACCTCGATTACAAACTGCGCGAGGAATTGCGCGCCGAAATCCCGCGCATCTTCGAAGCCTCGGGCGCGATCTTTGTCTATGCCACGACTGAGCCGGAAGAGGCGCTGCTGCTGGGCGGCAATACCGCCACGCTGTGGGAAGGTCGGGTGACGCAATTCGGCCCCACGACGCAAGTTTACCGCAAGCCCGCCGATGCCACCACCGCGCGGGTGTTCAGCGATCCGCCGATGAATTTCATCGACTGCCAAAAGGTTGGGGGGCGGATCAGTTTTGGCGATGCCTTGACCGCCCCGGCAGCGGGCGCTTTGGCGGGCTTGCCCGATGGCCAATATCGCGCCGGGTTCCGGGCCAATCACCTGCATCTGCACGCCCCTTCGGGAACCGCGCTGGAACTGCGCTGCACCCTCGGCGTGACCGAAATCACCGGCTCTGAAACCTTCCTGCATCTGACGCATGGCGGGCAACGCTGGGTCGGCTTGGTGCATGGCGTGCATGACCTGACGCCGGGCGCAAACATCAGCGTCTGGCTTGATCCGGCGCATGTCTATCTCTTTGATCCCGCCGGGCGTCTTGTCGCCCCCGCGCCCTATGCCGAGGCCGCCTGATGGCCCAGATCACGCTGAAAAACCTTGCCCACAGCTACCTCGCCCAACCGAAGGCTGAGGCGGACTATGCGCTGAAGGAAATGGACCATGTCTGGCAGAACGGCGGGGCCTATGCGCTGCTGGGATCGTCGGGCTGTGGCAAGACCACCTTGCTCAATATCATCTCTGGCCTCTTGCGCCCGTCGCAAGGGCGGGTCTTGTTCGGCGATCAGGATGTGACCGAGGCCGAGACGACCGCGCGCAACATCGCGCAGGTGTTCCAGTTCCCGGTGGTCTATGACACGATGACTGTGCGCGAAAACCTCGCCTTCCCCCTGCGGAACCGGGGCATGGATGCGGCCTATATCAAGGCGCGCGTCGGCCAGATTGCCGCGATGATCGGGATGGAGGCGACGCTGGACCGCAAGGCGCGCGGTCTGACCGCCGATGCCAAGCAAAAGATCAGCCTCGGTCGCGGCATGGTGCGCGAGGATGTGAATGCCATCCTGTTCGACGAACCGCTGACGGTGATCGACCCGCATATGAAATGGGAATTGCGGACGCAGTTGAAGCAACTGCACCGCGAATTTGGCCACACCATGATCTACGTCACCCATGACCAGACCGAGGCGCTGACCTTCGCCGATAAGGTGGTGGTGATGTATGACGGGCGTGTGGTGCAGATGGGCACGCCGGAAGAGCTGTTCGAAACCCCGGCGCATACCTTTGTGGGCTATTTCATCGGCTCGCCGGGGATGAACCTGTTGCCTGCCACCGTGCAGGGCAATCGCGCTGTGGTGGCGGGGACGGAAATCGCGCTCGGGTCCAGCTATGCGCCGCCCAAGGGCCGGGTGCAGATCGGCATCCGCCCGGAATATGCCACGCTGACCAATGGCGCGGGCCTGCCCTTCACTCTGCGCCGGGTCGAGGATGTCGGCCGTCACCGCATCATCCGGGGTGAGGTGGCAGGACAGACCGTCAACGTGATCGCGCCCGAAGGGATGCCCGTGGGCACCGACCTGACGCAGGTCAGCTTCGCGCCGGACCGGATCGGTGTTTATGCCGATGACTGGCGTGTGACGGGGGGGCCGATCTGATGGACAAGACCCAGAACAACAAGGCGTGGTTTCTGGTGCTGCCGGTCTTGGTGGTGGTGGCCTTTTCGGCCATCCTGCCGCTGATGACGGTGGTGAACTATTCGGTCAACGACACCTTCGGGAACAACGAGTTCTTCTGGGCCGGGCTGGAATGGTTCGAGGAAATGGTCACCTCTGACCGCCTGCATGAGGCCTTGGGGCGGCAAATCCTTTTCTCGGCGATCATTCTGGCGATCGAGGTGCCGCTTGGCATCTATATCGCGCTGAACATGCCGAAATCGGGGGCTTGGGCGTCGCTGTGCCTTGTGTTGATGGCGCTGCCGCTGCTGATCCCGTTCAACGTGGTGGGCACGATTTGGCAGATTTTCGGTCGCGTCGATATCGGTCTGCTGGGCCATTATCTGGCAGAGTTGGGGATCGACTATAACTACACCAACGACCCGATTGATGCGTGGATCACGGTTGTCGTCATGGATGTCTGGCACTGGACGTCGCTGATTGCGCTTCTGTGCTATGCAGGTCTGCAATCCATCCCCAACGCCTATTATCAGGCGGCCCGGGTGGATCAGGCCAGCCGCTGGGCCGTGTTCCGCTACATCGAATTGCCCAAGATGCAGGGCGTGCTGCTGATTGCGGTGCTCTTGCGCTTCATGGACAGCTTCATGATCTACACCGAGCCTTTCGTTGTGACCGGCGGCGGTCCCGGCAACTCGACCACCTTCCTGTCGATTGACCTTGTGAAGATGGCGATTGGCCAGTTCGACCTTGGCCCCGCTGCGGCCTTCTCGATCATGTATTTCCTGGTGATCCTGCTGGTCAGTTGGGTGTTCTACACCGTCATGACCAATCTGGACAAAGAGGAGGGACGCTAAGATGCGGCTGCGCGGTTCCGCCCTTGTGATGACGCTATACATCCTGTTCCTGCTGGTGCCCATCTACTGGCTTTTGAACATGAGCCTGAAGACCAATCAGGAAATCACCTCAACCTTCACGCTGTTTCCCAATGATCTGACGTTCCAGAACTATGTCACGATCCTGACCGATCCCAGCTGGTACATGGGCTACGTCAACTCGATCATTTACGTCACGATGAACGTGGTGATTTCGCTGACGGTGGCGCTGCCTGCGGCCTATGCCTTCAGCCGCTACAGTTTCATGGGCGACAAGCATCTGTTCTTCTGGCTGCTGACAAACCGGATGGCCCCGCCTGCGGTCTTCGCCCTGCCCTTCTTTCAGCTGTATTCCTCGGTCGGGCTGTTTGACACGCATATCGCGGTGGCGCTGGCGCATTGCCTGTTCAACGTGCCCTTGGCGGTCTGGATTTTGGAAGGCTTTATGCGCGGGGTTCCGAAGGAAATCGACGAGACCGCTTATCTGGACGGCTACAGCTTTGGGCGGTTTTTCGTCAAGATTTTCATGCCCTTGATCGCATCGGGCATCGGCGTCGCGGCGTTTTTCTGCTTCATGTTCTCATGGGTAGAACTGCTCTTGTCCCGCACCCTGACAAGCGTGAACGCCAAGCCTATCGCCGCCACCATGACCCGCACGGTATCCGCTTCGGGAATGGATTGGGGCGTGTTGGCGGCGGCAGGGGTGCTGACCATCATCCCCGGTGCCTTGGTGATCTACTTCGTCCGCAACTACATCGCCAAGGGCTTCGCCCTGGGGAGGGTGTGATGACCGCAACCCGCTGGGGCACTATCTATCTGGTCACCGGGGGCATCCTTGCCGCCGTGCTGGCCGGGCTGATCGCAATCACCCCAAGGACCGAGGACGGGATCGACTGGTTCGGCCCGCTGAGCCAAGGCGGCTGGATGGCTTGGACCTTTCCGGTGGCGCTGTTCTTCTATGTCATCGCCTGCCTGCTCATCCTCATGACGCTGCTGGCGATCCGCTATCCCGAAACCCCGCGCAAAGGTGTGTTGCGCATTGAAACCACGCGCGGGGATCGGTTGTTCATTTCGCTCTTGGGTTCGGCCTTCCTCTGCGTCGGCTGGCTCTTCTTCTTCGGTGCGCCGCTTTGGGGCGCGCTGATCTGCTGTCTTGTGTATGCCGCAGCGGTGTTCCGCTGGGTCTAGACATGGACGGATAACGGGTTTGGGGCGGTCGAGGAGGGTCGCCCCGGACCACAACGACAAGACTAACAACATGGGAGGAGACAAAATGAGATTGCGTTCCACCTCTACTGCCGTCGCCTTGGCCTTGATGGCCCTTGGCGCACCGGCATGGGCGGACATGGAGGCGGCGAAAGCCTTCCTCGATGCCGAGATCGGCGATCTGTCCACGCTGTCGCGTGCGGATCAAGAAGCCGAAATGCAGTGGTTCGTCGATGCGGCAAAGCCTTTTGCCGGCATGGAAATCAAGGTGGTGTCGGAAACCATCACCACGCATGAATATGAATCCAAGGTTCTGGCCCCGGCCTTCACCGCCATCACCGGCATCAAGATCACCCATGATCTGATCGGCGAAGGCGACGTGGTCGAAAAGCTGCAAACGCAGATGCAGTCGGGCGAGAACATCTATGACGCCTATATCAACGACTCGGACCTGATCGGCACCCACTGGCGCTATCAGCAGGCCCGCATCCTGTCGGACTGGATGGAAGGCGAAGGCAAGTCTGTCACCAACCCCAATCTGGACGTGGCCGACTTCATCGGTGCGAAGTTCACGACCGCGCCGGATGGCAAGCTGTATCAGCTTCCCGACCAGCAGTTCGCGAACCTGTACTGGTTCCGCTATGACTGGTTCAACGATCAGAAAACCAAGGATGATTTCAAAGCCAAATATGGCTATGACCTTGGCGTTCCGCTGAACTGGTCGGCCTATGAGGACATCGCCGAGTTCTTTACCGGGCGCGATATGTCCTATGCCGGCGGCCCCGCCACCGGCGTCTATGGCAACATGGACTACGGCAAGAAAGACCCGTCGCTGGGTTGGCGCTACACCGACGCGTGGATGTCGATGGCCGGTATGGGCGACGTGGGCGAACCCAACGGCCTGCCGGTTGACGAATGGGGCATCCGCGTGGACGAAAACTCGCGTCCTGTTGGATCGTGCGTCACGCGCGGTGGGGCAACCAACGATGCGGCGGCGGTCTATGCCGTCACCAAAGCCATCGACTGGCTGCAAAAATACACCCCACCAGAAGCGCAGGGCATGACCTTCGGCGAAGCGGGCCCCGTCCCGGCGCAAGGGTCCATCGCCCAGCAGATGTTCTGGTACACCGCCTTTACCGCCGACATGGTCAAGGAAGGTCTGCCCGTGAT
>CALRPK020000122.1:0-6071 GCA_943370015.1 Paracoccus haematequi | reverse complement strand
CACAGGTCCGGTCTGCCGTCAGTCAGGCGATGTTCTTTTCCTCGACCGAAGCGCTGGTCTGATAGCCAAAGGCCACGCCGGAGGGGCACTCAGAAACCCCTCCGGCGCACCGGTTCCGTCCGACAGGGGGACGCACAGACGGACCGCATCCCGGCCCGCGCCCGACGTCAGGGGCAACGGACCGAACGACCGCAGAACGCGCCAGCCTTGCCCCGGTTCCGCCCAAGCCGACATTGCCCTCCACCCTGCCCCGGCAAGCCTTGCACCCTTGCCGCGAATGGGTGATGCACGGTGGGGTTGCAGCCCTAAAACCTTGAAATGCAAGAACCTATCCATATTGCCGTATAGGACGGATGCCTTGGTATGGGCTATGAACAACGGCATGTGTCAGGGCCGTGTCGCCCGTTCGCCGTGCCCCTTTACCGAGTCGGAGTTTTGCATGACCCAGTCCGCTGCCCAATCCGCCCTGTTCATCGCCGCTCGTCTGGGCCGCATCTGGGGCGACATTCCCCCCAATGATATGGCCCGCCTGCTGTTTCTGGCGCAAAGCTGGCACCTTTTGTCGAATGGAGAGCCGCTGTTCAAGGATGTGATCTACGCAGGCTATCAGGGGCCGGTGATCAAGGGCATGGCGCATCTGCCCGACGTGCCGCGCTTTCCCGCCGAACTGATCGACCTGCCGGGGCGGGCCTTCCTTGATGGGTTCTGCCACACCTATGCCGCCGCCGATGCGGAATCGGTGCGCCAGCAGGTCAGCCGCACGGATGGGGCTTGGGCCCTGACGCGCAAAGTGTCGGGCGATCTGACGCCGATCCATCACAGCCTGATGGCCGCGACGTTCCGGCTGATGCTGCTGGACCACGCCGAAACCAGCCGTCGCAAGCGGATCGAGGCGACCACCGCGATCATCGGGCAGGCACAGGGTGACAACATCGTGGCCTTTCGTCTGGCCTGACACCCCTGCCCTGACCTTTCAGCTCCCAACCGGTCTGCCTAAGGCCGGAACCTCCACCTTAACCTGATATAGTAGCCGATCCCCCGCACGCTACTATATCAGGTATTTTTCGTGCAAAGCACCGATCGCAGCGCCGCGTCAGGCCAGATTTCCCCGCAGGGAAATCCGGGACACCACCGTTTTAATCCAGCGCCGCAAAGAACGCCTCAATCGCAGCTTCCAGACGTGCCTGATCCACGGTGGAAAAGTCACGCTCTGCCCGCAATTCCACCTTTCCCGGCACAGCGGTGCAGCGCACTTCATCGCCGTTCAGCGGCAGGCGCAGCGTGGTCTTGCCGCGCTTGGCGGGACGGCCACGGGCAGGACGATCCGCCACCACCTCAACCGGGGCATCGGCAAAGCGGCGCAGTGCGTCCAAGGTCGCCTCTACCCCTTCGGCCTTTTTCAGCGCGGCGACCAATCGGCCCGCTGATCCCGGCTCCCCCTCCAGCCGGTTCGCGACAGACAGACCCAAAGCGCGCGGCACCGCTTCGGCATGGCGCAGGCTTTCGCCGACCGTTGCCAGCAGAAACGCAAAACGCCGGATGTAGCTGCGCTTTTGCGGGTTGGCGGTGGCGAACAGCCTGTTCACCGCCTCATCCAGATCGCGGCACTCTGTCGCCGCGTCTGAGGCATAGGACCGGGCAAGCTGCGCCATCTCGGCAAAAGAGATGTCCTTGCGGACCATGTTTTCGTCGACCATGCGGCGATAAAGACCGTCCAGCGACTCACCCTTTGCCATCAGACCGGCGGGGATATTGGCAAAAGCCGGATCGCCCGTTTCGGCATAAAGCGCGCGATAGGCCGACAGACGCCGCCAGCCTTGCACCAATTCGTATCGCCCATCCGCCACCTGTTCGACGCGGATCGGGTTCGACAGCCCCACGGCGAGGATGGAGGCCTTCAACTCCTCCAACTCCGCATCCACCCCCGGCGCACGGTCGCGCGCCAGTTTGGTCGTCACCACCGCATCAATCGGCACCATATCGGTGACGAGGCCCAGCTTCTTCAGCCGCACGAATTCATGCGCCAGTGCGTCATTCTCTGACCGGATCGCGGCCTCTGCCACCTGCCGTTCGCGCAGCGCATCGGCGTTTTCGCCAATCGCCGTCGCCATCGGCCCGCGCCGCAGACCCGCAACAGGGCCGTCGGTCGCTGCCGTTGCGGGTGGGGCAACCTCATCCTCGGGCAGGTCGATATCAAACATCCGCCGTTTCTTGGTCATGAGCGTTCCTCCAGCCGGTCCCAAGCCGCGCAGATATTATCGCGGAACTCCCCATAAGCGGTGTCGAATGTGGTGCGCGCCCGCCGCCATGTTTCGCGCGTCATGTCGCGGTAGTCGATTTCATAGATCGAACTCAGGAAGCGCCCCGACTGTTCGACTGCCCGCGTGTGTTCAATCGGGTTCTTCGTCACCCGGTCGCCAAACACCTTGCGGAAGGCTTCGAACATGGCGCGGTGCAGATCATTGCCGGGCTCATATCGCGTCAGCAGGAACCGCACGTCCAGAAAGGCTTTCGGCAGCGGCATTTTCCCCGCGGGGAAATGCGACTCAAACCCCGCACTCAGATCGCCCAAGGCTTCGGACAATTGCCCGATGAAAGAGGTGGTGGAGTCGTATTCCCAATAACCGGGCCCCGAAGGGATATAGAGCACATCGGCCGCAAAGACCGCGTTCATCGACTGATAGCCAATGGCAGGCGGGCAATCGAACAGGATGATGTCATAGGCGTCATCGGGCAGCGCATCCAGCCAGCGCGACACGGCGGCAAAGAACGACCAGTCCGGGTTCATGTAGCGATACTGGGCGCTGGCGAATTCCACAAAGGCCGCATTGGCGCAGGACGGCACCAGATCAATCGTGGGCCAAGAGGTCGGCTTGATGAAATCGGGCGCGCGCAGATCGCCAAGGCCCATGTCGGTGATGCTGGCGGGCAGTTTGCGGCGGGGCAGGGCGGCCCCACTTTCGGCCCCTTGCGCTGCGCGGTTCATCCGGTCGGTTTCGCGGATCAGGTCGCGCGCCATGATGCCCCAGACGGTGTGTTCTTCGTTCACATCCGACAGGCCCATCGAATGCGACAGCGTGGCCTGCGGGTCAAAGTCAACGCAAAGCACCCGGTAGCCGTCAAGAGCGGCGGCGTGGGCAAAATGCAGCGCCACGGTGGATTTGCCCGCCCCGCCCTTGAAATTCGCCACCGCCACCCGGATCGCGCGCTTGCCCGCTGGCCGATGCGGCAACAGGCTTTTGCGGTTTACCTTCATCTTGCGCCGCATCTCGTTGATCTCTTCGAGACTAAACCAGCGCTGACGGCCATCTTCCTCAACCTCGCCATCCGGCAGTCCGGGGTCTGCCATCAGCCGCCCGCGAAACGTGGACTGGTTGACCTTGAAGATCAGCTCCGACACCTCCCATGACGAAAAGCGGCGGAGGGTCTTTTCCATCTGCGGCGAAAAGGTCTGCTTGCGGATCCACCCCTGCATCTTGAGAGAGTTGTCGCGCAAGTCTTGCAGGTCTTTATGGGTGAACATGCCGATTTGCCTCGTTGTTAATTCTTGTCGGAAGCGAAATTACGTTGGATTTGCATTTCCCGCAAACCAAAATATAGTCACCGCAGCGTTTCCCCGCGGGGAAGGGCACAAGATGCGGAAATCCTTGTGGCAAAGGCCCGACCGCGCCAAGACCGATTCGCCCAAACCTCTGTGCCAAGCTGTGCTTGGGGCAGCGATTGGGGGGACAGGCGGGCGGATATACTGCCGGTTGGGGGGACATCCTGCGCCGATAGGGTGACAGCCAAGACGTCCCCCAATACCAAAGTACCATTTTTTCAGATGGTTTTTCGACGAGCAGGAAGGGCCGATACGGCCCGCTCTTGACACCGGCACAAAACTGGACGCAAATCGTTGCATGATCCGGAAGAGCGTCGACTTTACCGTCACTGCCACCTAAACCGGACAACACGGCCGCCAGAGCCGGGGGACAGAGGCGCGGTGCAGACCGCAACAGGAGCAACGGAATGCAGATCGCCCGCCCCGTCGGACGACAGGCCGCGTCACGCAAGTATGACCTGCTCACCGCGCTGGGGGTTCATGCCTGCCATGGGGACAAGCATCTGCAACGTCTGGTGCTGCGGTTGATGACGCTGATCGTGGCGCGCTACAATTGGCAAAGCGATGAGATCACCGTCGGCCAGCGAGAGATTGCGGCACTGTGGGGCGTGGATGAACGCACCGTCAAACGTGACATCGCCCGTTTGCGCGCCTTGGGCTGGCTGGTGCAGCATCGGGCAGCGGTGCGGGGCAGAGTGGCCAGCCACGGTCTTGACCTGACGGCCATCCTTGCCGCGACTAAGGGCGATTGGGCGTCGGTTGGCCCGGATTTCGTAGACCGCATGACAGGGCCAGAGACCCCCGCCGCCGCTGCGCCCAATGTCGTCAGTTTTCCCACCACACAGCCCCCGCTGCCCGCCGGGGCGGGGCTGTGGCTACGGGCGCAGGCCCGGTTGCAGGCCGAAGACCCGGCGCTCTTTGCAGCGTGGTTCCGTCCCTTGGTCGAACTGGGCACCGAAGGCGGCTTGCTTGAACTGGCCGCCCCCAGCCGCTTTCATGCAAGCTATGTCACCACGCATCTGACCGCGCGCCTGCTGGCGGCACTGCGGGCTGAGGATGGCACGATCCGCGCCGTGCGGTTGACGGGGGATTAAAGGTCAGACCCAGCCTGCGCGGATGGCATATTCTACAATTTCGCGCCGGCCTGAGATGTTCAGCTTGGACGTCCCGCGCGCCTTGTAGGTTTCGACGGTCTTGGACGACAGGGCAAGCTCATAGCCGATTTCCTTCAGGCTTTTGCCCCGCGCCACGGACTTCAGCACATAGGCCTCGCGTTCGGTCAGGCTGCGGGATGGGGCAGGGGGTGGGCTGTCCGGTGTGGTCAGGATCGCGCCGGCATGGGGCGCATCGATAAAGACGGCCCCCGTCTTGACGGCGGATAGACCAAGCCGAATCGTCTCTAACGTGGCGGATTTCGACAAAAAGGCGCGAAACCCAAGCGCAAGGCAGGTCCGCGCCAAGGCCGGACCATCGCCATTGGCATAGCCCACCAACCGCGCCGGGCCAAAGCAATCGCGCAAGCGGGGGATCAGGCTATGTGGCGGTAGGGTGAATGCGCCGGGGTCGAGCATCACCGCATCCGGTAGCGCCGCCGCATCTGTGTCTATTCCAGCCGAAAACGCGATCGACAGCCCCTCCATCCGTGCGTCGACAGACCGTCCCTCGGCCAAGGTGCCATCCGTGCCGTCCAGAAGGGCTGCCAGCCCCGCCGCCAATCCCGGCGACGGGTCAAGCACGAGGATCCGATACCGCGTGCGCTGCATCGCCGCGCCCGAGGTCAGAGACGATCCACCACGGCGCGGGCAAAAGCCGTCACCATTGCGCTGTAATAGTCCCTGTTTTCCAGCGAAATGGCGTTGATCACGGTGCCCGGAGGCAGATAGGGCAGGGCTTCTTCGATGGTTACCGTCAGCTCGTAAGAGTTGAAGTCAGAGTTATCCGTCTGGCTGGTGATGTTCACCTGCCCGGTCATCCGCGTATCGGCCAGATTGGCGATGTTTTCAAAGGCGCTGGCCAGTTCGACGGTGGAAAGCTTCACCTCGATCTTCACGCCATCGTCGGCGATCCGATCTGTCAGCAGGGCCAGAATCGCGCCTTGCAGATCACCCTGCAGCCCGGCCCAATAGGTCGCTGCGCGGGGATTGCCGATGGCGTCCAGATCGGCGCTGACGGCCACCTCGCGCACTTCGGTGGGCTGTTGGGCCATGGCCGGGGTCACCGGGACGGCCAGTGCCAGCATCAAGAACATGGCAGTGAGGGGTTTTGTGGTGGAAAATGGCGTCAGTCCGGGCATGGGGTGTCCTTTCTGGGGGCACATCTGGGGCAAGATCAATCTCGCCCGTCGCCAACGCCACTGCATCGGGGTCCGTTCCGCCCCGTTCAGTCATATCCACGCCGAAGGCGGTCAGCCTGCGCCAGAACGGCGGCCAGTTCCTGCCCCATCGCGGCCGAGACGGGATCAAGACCTTCT
>CALRPK020000121.1:0-6088 GCA_943370015.1 Paracoccus haematequi | reverse complement strand
CAGAAACGCCTGCCCCGTCAGCGCCGACCCATCGGCCAGCAGCAACAGTGGATCATCGCGCCGCGACAAAGGAGCGAACAGGGCGTCAAACAGGGTGTTCATGGGATCCTCCGGCTACCGGGCTGTTCTGCCACGGCTCAGCCAGCACGAAAAGCCGCAGCGTGGATTGCGCCCCAGAAACGCCATACCGCTCACCGAAAACGCCCCGACCGCGCCACAGTGCCGCCCAAGGCACAGCGCTTTACTGCCTAACGCGCATTCTTTCAGGAGACCGCAGATGCACTTCGCCAAAGCACTGTTGCAACGGATCGGCCTTTTCTCGACTGCCGAGGCCGAGGCCGTAGACCCGGTCTATGCCAACAGATTGGAACGCCTGTGTGCCAGTGACAAAAAGCGCCAAACGCGCGTTGCGGCGTTCAAATCTGCGCCGTCACACCCGGAAGTCTAAGCTCGGCGATCAGGTCGCGCACCTCTTGCCGGGCGGCGATGTTGGACAGGTTCAACTGATCCACCCCGGTGTCGCGCAGGTCCAGTAGCGTCAGGCCACGCGGAAAGAGTTCGCGGAAGATCACCCGTTCAGAAAATCCTGCGGCGACGCGGAACCCGATGCGGCGTGAGAGTTCCTCAAGCGCGGCCCCGACCTTTTTCTTGTTGTGCATCTGCTGCGCGCCCAGACGGTTGCGCACCACCAGCCAATCAATCGGCTTCAACCCCGCCTGCGCGCGCAATTGGCGAGCATTCCAGACCATCTCAGAATAGATCGATGGGCCTTTCACCTTGCCCGTATCCGGGTCCGTGCGCGCCAAAAGGTCAAAGTCCACGAAACTGTCATTCAGCGGCGTGATCAGCGTATCAGCCAACGAATGGGCCACCTGTGACAAGCGGGTATGCGATCCGGGGCAGTCGATCACGATGAAATCCGACACGGCCTCAAGCGCGGAAACAGCGGCGGACAGGCGGGCGTCGAACGGGTTTTCGCCCGGTTTCAACTGTTCGGTCGGGATTTCGGGCAACTCACGGTAATCCGGTGAGGGCAGGGTCAGCCCCGCCCGTTCCACATAGGCGCGACGGTTTTCGACATAGCGGCCAAAGCTGCGCTGACGCACGTCAAGGTCCAGCGCCCCGACCCGAAAGCCCATCCGTACCAGCGCGGTGGCCACATGCATGCAGGTGGTGGACTTGCCAGAGCCGCCCTTTTCATTCCCAACCACGATGATATGCGCCATCTGAACTCTCCCTGCCGGACACCCGCGCGCCCCTCACGGCCCCGTGTTTCGCAATATTGCGCCGATAGGGAAAGGGGGAAGCGGCAGAAAAACGCCGGTCGTGGCCGCCCTGTCCCGGACGGATCAGGATAGAACGGCGGCGTCGCAGCGCATTTGCCGATCCTCGCAACGCTGGACAGGCCAGTCGGGACGGGTCCAGCAATAGCCGTCATCCGTCTGTCGCAGCGTCGAGATCACAAAGCCTGACGCTGAAACGGTACGGTCTTCGTCTTCCAGTCGCAGGGTCAGCTTCGGGCCTTCGATGCCTATGATGCTGTAGACCCGTTCTTCGGTCGTGCCACCACGCGGGTCTGGGGCGGGACGGTCCCATGCCATGACCAAATGGCGCATATCCTCTGTCACCGACAGCCGGTGCGGGTTGGTTTCGCAAGACAGCGACGGGTCTGTCGCGCTGCCATAGAGGCCCGAAATGGTCCGCACCACTTCAAGTCCATCCAGTGGGGATGCGGGCTGCGAAACAGCCGCCGTCGGCAAAGCAAAGGCACAGGGCAAGAACCGTTTTCATCTGTGCAGCATCGCCGCAGTTGGATGCTTACCAGCCCACACAGGAATGCCGTCAGCTTCCCTGAAATTCGCAACGGATGAAGGACACCCGCAGATCAGGGTCGGCGTGGGCGTCAATGGCGTCACCTTCAAGATAATCAAAGCTTTGAAGGTCCGGCGCAAAGCGGAACAGGGCAGGCAGCCCGTCGCGCAGTCGGGTTGCGCGCACATCGCCGCCTGTGATGGCAGTGATGCGGAACTCTGCTTTGTCGGTCGTGGTGCCATCAGAATAGGTAACGGGCTTGCGCCAACGCAGGTCTAGCCTGTCACTGCCGGGCTTCGCCGCGATCAAGACCGGATTGTTGGCGCACTTCATGTCGTCGAACATTTCCAGCCCGAACCAGCCTTGCACGGCAAAGGGCGCTGTTTCGGCCCGCACGCAAGCACCAAAGACCGGCAGCATAATCAGAGCAATCAGAAAACCGCGCATCGTCCAGCACCAATGAAAAACGCCGCCCCAATCGGGACGGCGTCATCATAGCGCGACAGTCGGAGATCAGAAACCCAGACCGGCGTATTTGTTCTTGAACTTCGACACGCGGCCGCCGGTGTCCATCAGTTTGGCCGACTGGCCGGTCCACGCAGGGTGTGCCAGCGGGTCGATGTCCAGCGCCAGCGTGTCGCCCTCTTTGCCATAGGTCGAACGCGTGGCGTAGGTGGTGCCATCGGTCATCTTGATGGTGATGTGGTGATAGTCGGGGTGGATGCCCTTTTTCATCGGTCCAGTCCTCACTCGGCTTTTTCTTTGTAGTTCGACACTTCGGCGATACGGGCCGACTTACCGCGACGGGTGCGCAGGTAGTACAGCTTGGCGCGGCGCACACGGCCACGACGCACGACTTCGATCGAGTCGATGTTCGTGGAATACAGCGGGAACACACGTTCCACGCCTTCGCCGAAAGAAATCTTGCGGACCGTGAACGAGGCAGAGATGGTCATGCCACCCTTGCGAGCGATGCACACGCCTTCGTAGTTCTGCACGCGCGAACGCGTGCCTTCGGTCACTTTGTAGCCGACACGGATGGTGTCACCGGCCTTGAAATCCGGGATAGTCTTGCCGAGGGCGGCAATCTGCTCCGCCTCGATCTGCGCGATCAGGTTCATGCGCGATCCTTCCAATTGTCCACGGTTTGCCCGCAGAAGTGATGCCGCCTCAGAGCTCTCGGTCCTCACCGGGTCCCCATCCGAAGATGAGCCCGCCAGAGATCAGGCCTGCTTACATTAAGCCGCGCCCAGCGCCCAGAAAACCTGCCGAGGTCGGCAGAAGGCAAAGGGAATCGGGTCCGACGGATGGAACCCACCCCCGACGGGCGGCGTATAGGGGGGATGGGGGGCAGGGTCAAGCGGCCTGTCCTAGTGGGCAGAGGGGGCGCTTGGGGCAGTTAGGGGTTCTGGCTACTGAAAGCTGCCTTGTGAAAGCTCCCCTCTTAGTTGCCCAACAGGAGAGGACCCCAAGCACCTTCGCATATCCTCGTAATCGCACCCGCATAGTGGTCAGCCCTGCATAGCAAGGCGCTGTTTCTGTTGTACGGGCTGTGCCGTGCTTGTCTTTCGTAGGGGTTGCAGAATCAGCCTTTCGCGAGTGACCATAAATGTAAAAGGTAAGGTGCTAGTGGCCGATTACATCTACCGAGAGTATGATCTTTCCCGTGTGCGATCCGCAGGAAAGGCGTTGACAGGAAAAGTTTCCGTCAGCGACGAAACTGTCGAGAATTTTCGTGTCGCGCACAATTTTCGCATGGCGCATGCATTTCCGCTTACTATTGAGCGGTCGAGTCTGGCGCGCCTGTCGGGACAGGCTGCTGATACATCGGGCCGTATCAAGCGTATGTCGTCAATTCGCAAAAAGCTGGCCAACTCAAAGCTTCATCTCGACAAGATCCAAGACATCGCTGGAATTCGCTGTATTATGCCCAGCATGTCTGAGGTCAGAAGGGTCCATGACCACTATTGCCAGCGTCACGGCGAAACTATCAAACAACCAATTGACTATATTTTAAACCCTAAAGAGACTGGATACCGCAGCGTTCATATTGTCAAAACTTATACTGGCTCCGTCACGCAATTTGTCGGAATGAAGGTCGAGGTTCAGATCAGAACCCGACTTCAGCATGTGTGGGCCGCCGCGCAGGAAACGATTGGCATCATCACCTCAAATGACCTGAAAGGTGGACGCGGCGATCCGAGATGGCAGCGCCTTATGGCCGTGGTATCAGCCTTCGTTGCCGATATTGAACGTCAACCAATTGGCGACTTTGTCAGCCATGACAGACGTAAACGTCGGCGAGAATTGCAGGAGTTGGAACGTGAACTAGATGCCCTCCGTTTGCTTCGCGGCGTCAAGGCTATTGCGCCGGTGGCACAACGGCGCGCGACGCGCGGTGGCTTTTTTCTAATGGCTATGGATGCGGATAGGGCCACCATCAAAGTCATACCGATCCAGCCTACTACCAAGGATGCGAGGCACTACTTTGAAGCACAAGATCGCGGCGAGCGTGTGCAAAGCCTTATGGTTGCCGTAGATGATATGACAGCGCTGATGCGTACTTACCCAAGCTATTTTCTTGATGTTTCAGACTTTATTCAAATCTTGCAAACAGCTGTAGACGGCACCCATATGTCGATGGCCGAGGATGCGATTGCGCCAACCGTGACGGATTCGAATTCTAGCGCCACTGGGTTTGATTTTTTGAAGGATGGTACTTGGCGCAGACCAAGAACGGGTCAAAGGAGAGGCTAATACACTAAGCATCGATTTGCGCACACGGATGGCGCGAGCTAGTCAATTGATGGAACGCCTCTGACGCCAAACGCTCGCGGGTTCCGCATTGTGCTAACCCATCTGCCCCGGCGCGACGGGCAGGTCTTTGGCGGTCACCTCGTCCAGCAACTCCGCCCCGATCAGGTGCACTTGCCGCAGGTTCGGCTGCGACGGGTCGCGCGCTACGCGCGAGCGGTGCTTGACCGTCACGCCGCAATGCGCATCGCCCAGAACGCCCTGCCCGGCGATCAAGGCCAACTCGTCCACCGACTTCTTGGAAAAACGGTGCGCGTCATCCCGCGCCAAAGCCACGACGACAGGCGCAGCGGTCACCGCTTGCCGCCCTTGCCTGCCTGATGCGCGGCCCAAAGGTCAGGGCGGCGTTCGGCGGTCAGTGCGGCAGACTCGGCCCGCCGCCATTTCTCTACCGCTGCATGGTTGCCCGATGTCAGGACGGGCGGGATTTCACGCCCCTCCCACACGGCCGGGCGGGTATATTGCGGGTGTTCCAGCAGACCGTCCGAGAAACTTTCCTCTTCGGTTGAGGCTTGGTTGCCCAAAACGCCGGGGATCAGCCGCACCGTGGCGTCGATCACTGCCTGTGCCGGCAATTCGCCCCCGGTCAGGACGAAATCGCCAAGGCTGATCTCCTCGATCCCCCAATGGTCCAAGACGCGCTGGTCCACGCCTTCAAACCGACCGCAGAGCATGGTCATCCCCGCACATCCGGCAAAACGACGGGCCGTGGCCTGATCGAAGGGCTTGCCACGCGGCGAGAGATAAACGATGGGCCAGCGCCCCCGATCCGGCGGGGTGTTCAGCGCCGCCATCCGCAGCGCGCGATGCACCACACCCGCGCGCAGCACCATCCCCGCACCACCCCCGGCGGGCGTGTCGTCCACGTTGCGATGCTTGCCATCGCCAAAGGTGCGCAGGTCCAGCGTCTGCAACTGCCACAGTCCGAAATCCAGCGCCTTGCCGGTCAGCGACAGGCCAAGGATGCCGGGGAAGGCCTCAGGGAACAGCGTGATGATCTTCGCCGTCCATGCGCCTTTCAGAACGCGCGGCTCTTCCATCAGGTCGCGTGGCTGCGCGGCGAGCTGCACCTGCAGACGGCCATGCGATTTAGGCTTTTCGGGCGGGGTCTCGGGCGTATCGGTCATGGGGTGGGGTTATCCGCCCTTTCCTGCATCAGGGCAAGCAATTCGGCCCGGCTTTGCGCCAAACGCGCGCGCGTCAGGCAAAGCTGTTCGATCCGCAAGGCGCGCACAGCCTCTGCAGCCTCGGTTCCGGGATGGCGGAGCTGCACCTGCCGCAACATTCGGTTCGACGGGCAGTCCCAGAACGCCTCTGGGTCAGCGCGCAACAGGGCAATGCAGGCATGGGCGAAGGCACTGACCAACTCTGCATCCTCCTGCACCAGCGTCAGCGTCACAAAAGGTGCCTCAAGCCCCTGCAAATCCAGCGACTGCGCCGGATCACAGGCCCAGCCGATCAA
>CALRPK020000120.1:0-6097 GCA_943370015.1 Paracoccus haematequi | reverse complement strand
TGGGCGATGGCCAAAGGTGGCGCAAGGCTGGCGGTCCTGTCGTCGGCTCTCTTGGCCGTGGCCGGGGCATTGGCGCTCTGGGGGCACGGTCTGCTGGCCGGGTTTGCGATGCTGGCGGCCCTGTTGGTCGGCGGGGCGCTGGCCCTGCCCCCGCTGCTGACGCTGGCATTGCGGTTTGCCGAACGTCACGCCAAAGGCGTGGTGTCGCAATGGTTCTGGGCCGACACGCGCCAGCAACTGCCCGGCCTGTCGCTGTCGCTGATGGCGCTCCTGCTGGCGATGACGGCCAATGTGGGGGTTTCGACCATGGTGTCGTCGTTCCGGCTGACCTTTGTAGGCTTTCTGGATCAGCGCTTGGCGTCAGAGCTTTACGTCTCGGCCAAGGATGCGGCGCAGGCGGCAAAGGTCGTCGCGGTGGCGGGCACGCGGGTAGAAGCGATCCTGCCGATCCTGTCGGTCAAGATAGACCTTGCCGGCCAACCGATTGAGGTTTTTGGCGCGCGTGACCACGCCACCTATCGGGACCACTGGCAGCTTTTGCGCGCCGTACCCGATGTCTGGGACCGTCTGGCACGGGGCGAAGGTGTGCTGGTCAACGAACAGCTTTACCGGCGCGGCGGGTTCGATCTGGGGGCAGAGGTTGCGATTTCCCCCGCACTCCGCCTGCCAGTGTTGGGGATTTACGGCGATTACGGCAATCCGCTGGGCCAAGTGATCGTGACCGAGGCGGTGTTTGCGCGTCCGTTTCCCGATGTGGTCGCGGTGAACTTTGGTCTGCGGGTGGACCCGTCACAGGTGGCCGCACTGAGGACTGCGCTGCGCGATCAGGCGGGCGTGGCGGATAGTGCGATGGTGGATCAAAAGGCGATCAAGGCGCTGTCACTGTCCATCTTTGAGCGCACCTTCACCGTGACAACCGCGCTGAATGTGCTGACCCTTGCCGTGGCTGGCTTCGCCATGCTCATGAGCCTTCTGACCCTTGCCACCATGCGCCTGCCGCAACTCGCCCCGGTCTGGGCGCTGGGGCTGACGCGGCGCAGGCTGGCCTTGCTGGATCTTTTGCGCGCCGTGGTTCTGGCCGCGCTGACGGGCGCTTTGGCGCTGCCGCTGGGGCTGGCGCTGGCATGGGCGCTGCTGGCGGTGGTCAACGTCGAGGCTTTTGGCTGGCGCTTACCCATGTATCTGTTCCCGCTGGACTATTTGCGCCTTGGCGCGCTGGCGTTGCTGGCCGCCGCCTTGGCCGCGGTTTGGCCCGCGTGGCGCCTGTCACGCATGCCGCCGGTGCAGCTTTTGGGGGTGTTTCGCAATGAACGTTAGGGCGCTGTTGGCGGTGTTGCTCTGGCTGCCGGTGCAGGCCATGGCGCAGGGGTTTGCCGGATTGGGGACGGATGCAGAGGGGTTTTCGCAGCCTGATCCTGCGCGGGTGTTGGAGTTTCCCGCCGATCATGGCGCGCATCCCGACTACCGGATCGAGTGGTGGTACCTGACCGCCAATCTGACCGGGCCGGATGGCACGCCTTACGGGCTTCAATGGACGCTGTTCCGATCTGCCCTCGCGCCGAAGGATGTGCAGGGCTGGGATACGCCGCAGCTTTGGATGGGCCATGCGGCGGTCACCACGCCAGAGGCGCATCATGTGACGGAACGACTGGCGCGGGGCGGAATCGGGCAGGCAGGGGTGACGGCCACACCCTTTGCCGCATGGATTGATGACTGGGCCATGCAGGGGCCGGATATCGACAGCTTGCGTCTGACCGCATCGGGGACGGACTTCGCCTATGATGTCGCACTGAGGGCCACGGGTCCCTTGGTGCTGCATGGCCAGAACGGCTATTCCGTCAAATCCTCGGCAGGTCAGGCGAGCCACTACTATTCGCAGCCGTTCTATCAGGTGTCCGGCACGCTGACCCTGCCCGAGGGCGACGTGACCGTCACCGGATCGGCGTGGCTTGACCGCGAATGGTCGTCGCAGCCACTCGGGGCGGATCAGACCGGGTGGGATTGGTTTTCGCTGTCCTTTGACAGTGGTGACAAGCTGATGGGCTTTGTGCTGCGCGGGGCCGAGGATTACACCTCGGCCACGTGGATCGGGGCGGATGGTACGACCACCGCCCTGCCCGATGGCGCTTTTTCCGCAACGCCGCTTGTGCAGCATCAGGTGGCGGGGCGGTCGGTGCCGGTGGAATGGCGGGTGCAATTGCCGTCCAAGGGCGTCGATGTCACGATTGCCGCCCTGAACCGCGACGCGTGGATGGCGACCTCTGTCCCCTATTGGGAGGGGCCGGTGACGGTTCAGGGCAGCCATGTCGGGCGCGGATATCTGGAGATGACAGGCTATGACGACTGACCCACATGGCTGGGCGACCGCGCTGGACACGCTGCTGGCGCAGGTCTGGGCGCGGCTGGTGCGTGGCGTGGGGGACCGCCATGCCCCGGCCCGGCACCCGGCCTTTGCCACGGTCGCCCCTGACGGTACACCCGAAGTGCGCACTGTGGTCCTGCGGGCCGCCGATCCCGTGGCGGGGACGTTGGACCTGCACACCGACCTTCGTTCCGCCAAAGTGGCAGCGCTGCGCCACACCCCCATCGCCGCCCTGCATATCTGGGACAGCACTGCGCATTTGCAGACCCGCATCACCGCATCGGTCGAGGTGCTGACCGGAGAGGCCGTCGCATCGCTCTGGCAACGTGTGCCGGAAACATCACAAGCGGCGTACGGCACGATGCCCGCCCCCGGAACACCGGTTGCTGCATCGCTGGACTACCGGAAATCGCCCGATCCCGCAGCCTTCGCCGTGCTGCGCTGCACCGTGCAATCCATCGACGCGCTGCATCTGGGCCCAAATCATCGTCGCGCCCGCTTTGACCGGGCCGATGGCTGGCAAGGGCACTGGCTCGCGCCGTAAGGCTGCGCAGACGGACCGAACGACGGTCTGTTTCAGGCAAACACACCGTCACCTGCGGCGCCCGGATAGGTCGATCATTGCGGACCGCATCCGCGACCGGGACTTCAGGGCCGACCGGACGAACCAGAAGCAGTTGGCTGACGTCACCTATATCCTGACATCTGAAGGCTGGCTCAACGTCGCCGTCGTGCTGGACCTGTTCGCGCGCCGCGTCGTCAGTTGGTCGATGCAGGCGAAAGCCGCTCCAACCCAGCGCTCAAAAGCATCGATTCCGGGATCAGGGCTCCTTTCGGGGGTAAGTTTTCAAAACCCCAAAATTGCCTAACAATTTCAATGATGTGTGGCGGAGGAGGTGGGATTCGAACCCACGGTAGAGTTTCCCCTACGTCGGTTTTCAAGACCGGTGCGTTAAACCACTCCGCCACTCCTCCGACGCGCGCGGTGTAGCAGGGCCTTTGGACCGGCGCAACGGCAAGTCAGGACTTGGAACCCGCCTTCGCCAAAGTCTTATCAGAACAGAGACTGCATGGGCTCTGGCGGGGCGTCATGGGCAAGGACCGGAGACCGGCCATTTCCAAGGGGGGCACCCGTCTTGGTTGCGATCGGCATTTGGGTCGGGTTTGAGCGGACCTTCGGTTAGCCTCGCACTCCCGCGCAGGGGGGCTTGTGTGCCTCTCTTCATCAGGCCCTTCGGACATTTCCTCGCCAATTCTGTTTCGAGGCCTTTCGGCCGATCCTTGGGCCGGATTGCACGCGATTTTGGCCATCATCGCTCATCGCGATGGCAACCGCCGAAACCCATGCGCACCGGCACGAATTTGGCGGCGGGCTGCGCACCTAGGCGGTCTTGTCTGATGCCGCCCTTTCCACAGACGGTTCCGCCTTGTATAGTACGCGTCAGAACGGGGTGACGGGGCAGCGATGCGCCGGATGCGCCGCAGCAGAGGCAGGCAAACCAACGCCCGGCACAGGGTGTCATCAAGGGCGTCAACAGCGCGGGCACTCCGCGCCGGAAGATGGGGCAGGATATGGCAGGACAAGTATTCGCGTGCGTTGCGCTGGCAGGGCTGACAGCCGTTGCCTTGGCGGGGTGCCAGATGGGCGGGGCTTCGGCCCCGACCGACGGTGCGACAACGGCGGCCACGGCCACCGCGCGGTCGACCAAATTAGTGGACCGCGATGTCGAAGCGCCAGACGTGTTCAACGTTACGGACAGCGCGCTCTGGGACGGTCGGCCCTCGCTTGGCGGGGTCTGGGTTGCGTCGGAAAAGGCCACGGATCCGGAACGGGTGATCCTGCGCAATCCGGCCAGCGGCAAATTCGTCATCGGTGCGCTGTTCAAGCGTGAGGCGTTCAATCCCGGCCCGCCGCTGCAAATCTCATCCGACGCCGCCGCTGCGCTGGGTCTGGTCGCAGGCCAGCCCGCCACGATCAGCGTCACCGCCCTGCGGCGCGAAGAGGTCGCGGTTGAGGCCCCCGATGCCACCCGCCCGATCCTTGACGCCAATGAGGCAGTTGCGACCACGTCGCTTGACGGTGCAGCCCCCGCCGCTGCTGCGGCCAGCGGAACCGCGACAGCCAGCGCCGCCGCCGCAATCAACCGCGCGGAAGCAGCGAAACCTGCTGCTTCGGCCCCGGCACCGGTGGTGCCCAACGCCCCGGCGCCACTGACCGCCGCCGCGAAACCGGCAGCCGCAGCCACCGCCGCTGCTCCTGCCCCTGCGGCGACTGAGGGGGGCACGCGGGTCCAGATCGGCATCTTCTCGGTCAAGGCGAATGCCCAACGCGCGGTTGACCAACTCAAGAAGGCCGGTATTGCCGCCACGATCCGCGAGGGTGAGGCGAAGGGGAAGGCCTATTGGAGCGTGACCGCCTCTGGCAGCGGCGCGGGCAAGGCGTTTCTCGACAAGGTGAAGGGTTTGGGCTTCTCGGACGCCTACCTTCTGTCGCGGTGATGCGCTAACAGGCCTTTGTGAATCGACGAAAGGATAGGACCGATGCACCTTCGACTGCGCCGCCTTGTGGTTCTGACCTTTGGTCTGGTTCTGGCCAGCCTGCCCGCCCGCGCCTTTGAAACGCGGGCGACGGCGGCTTGGGTCTATGACATGACGACCCAGACCGTGTTGATGGACAAGAACGCCGACATGCCGGTTCCGCCTGCGTCGATGTCCAAACTGATGACCATCAACATGCTGTTCGAGGCATTGCGCGATGGCCGCGTGACGATGGACACGACCTTTGCCGTATCCTCGCGCGCGACCGAAATGACCCGTCGTGGCGGGTCCACGATGTACTTGCAGGAATACGACCGCCCCACCGTCGAAGAGCTTATTCACGGCATGATCATCAACTCGGGCAATGATGCCTGTGTCGTGGTGGCCGAAGGATTGTCTGGCACCGAAGAAGCCTTTGCCGCGCTGATGACGGAACGGGGCAAGGCCATCGGGCTGACGCATTCCGTGTTCCGCAACTCTTCGGGTTGGCCGGACCCGGTGCAGCGCATGTCGATGCGCGATCTGGGCATCCTTGGGAAACGCCTGATTGAGGAATTCCCGGAATACTACCCGATCTTTGCCGAAACGCAGTTCAACTACAAAGACCGCGCCCCGGCCAATGCCAACAACCGCAACCCGCTGTTGAAGATTGCGGCGGCGGATTGGAAGGCCGACGGGCTGAAGACCGGGCATACCGCTGAGGCGGGCTATGGTCTGGTCGGCTCTGCCCTGATGGGCGACCGTCGGGTGATCTTTGCCATCTCGGGCCGTGCATCCGACAAGGACCGGGCCGAGGAATCCGAGGCGATCGTGAACTGGGCTTTCCGCCAATTCGCACAAAAGACCGTGGCCAAGGCCGACACCCGCATCGCCACCGCCGATGTCTGGATGGGGGCTGAGGCGACCGTGGGTCTGGTACCGGCACAGGATGTGCGTCTGCTTGTGCCTGCGCAGGTGCAAGAAGGCATGACCGCCGAGGTGATCTATACCGGCCCCTTGACCGCGCCCATCGCCAAGGGGCAGCAAGTGGCCGAATTGATCGTGCATGTTCCTGACCTGCCGGATGCACGTGTGCCTTTGGTGGCAGAGGCCGATGTGCCGCGCGGCGGATTTGGCACCCGGCTTTCCACGGCGGCGGCCAAATTGTGGGATATCTACGTCGCCCCGCATACCGGTGGTGCTGACAGCGCCGCCCCG
>CALRPK020000119.1:0-6099 GCA_943370015.1 Paracoccus haematequi | reverse complement strand
AAGACGACGCGGGGGTGGTATCCCTCAACCCGCCGGATCGCCTCGAACAGCGCGCGGGTGCCGTCAAGGTTGGTGCGATAGCCTTTGTCGAAATCCCGCTCTGCCTCGCCCGAGACGACCGCCGCCAGATGCACGATCAGGTCAGGCCGCAGCCCCACCAACCGCTCGGCCACCCCGTCATCGCCGAGGTCGAGCGCCAGACTGCGCAACCGGCCCTGAAATCCCGCTGGCACATCGGGCGTGACCACATCGACAAGGGTCAGCGCCTCTGCGTCCAGCCCCCCGCTGACGATGGCGGCCACCAGTTTGCGGCCGATCATCCCCTGCGCGCCCAGCACCATGACATGCATTGCTCTCTCCTTCAGACCTTGGTTTGCTGGCTGCACCACGTCTGCTTCGTTCATGCCCCACCGCCGACGCGGTCCGGGAACATCGCGGCCAAGCCTTCCGCAGTGGCGGGTGCCACCCCACGCTCGGTGATCAAGCCAGTCACCAGCCGCGCCGGGGTCACGTCAAACGCAGGGTTGGCGGCGGGGGTATCTTCGGGGCTGATCCGTAGCCGTCCCACCGTCCCATCCGCAAGCTTGCCCTGCACGAACGAAACTTCGTCTGCCGACCGTTCCTCGATCGGGATTTCGGCCACCCCATCCATCACGCGCCAGTCGATGGTGGGCGAGGGCAAGGCGACATAGAAGGGCACGTTGTTATCCTTGGCCGCCAAAGCCTTGAGATAGGTTCCGATCTTGTTGCAGACATCGCCCCGCGCCGTGGTCCGGTCGGTGCCGACGATGACCATATCCACTTCGCCATGCTGCATCAGATGCCCGCCCGCGTTGTCGACGATCAGCTTGTGCGAGATACCGTGGCTTGCCATTTCCCACGCGGTCAAATGCGCGCCCTGATTGCGCGGCCGTGTCTCGTCCACCCAGACATGCACGGGAATCCCGGCCAGATGCGCCTTGTAGATGGGGGCGGTTGCCGTTCCCCAATCGACAGTGGCTAGCCAGCCCGCGTTGCAATGGGTCAGGATGTTGACCACCCCGCCTTTCCTTTCGGCAATCGCACGGATGATGCCAAGGCCATGTTCGCCGATGGCCGCATTGATCGCCACATCCTCGTCCGCAATCTCTGCCGCCCGCGCCATCGCCGCGTCCGCCCGCGCCGAAACGGCCACGGGGGCAAGACAGGCGGCCATTTCCTCTAAGGCCCAGCGCAGGTTCACCGCGGTTGGCCGCGTTTTCATCAGCAGATCAACCGCCCGTGCCAGCCCTGCATCGGACGCATCCGCCCGCATCGCAATCGCCATGCCATAGGCCGCCGTCGCCCCGATCAGCGGGGCACCTCGGACCCACATGTCGCGGATCGCGGTCGCAGCCTCATCCAGCGTGGCCAGTGTCACCACGACAAATTCATGCGGCAGCCGCGTCTGGTCAATGATGCGCACCGCATCGCCTTCGACCCAGATTGACCGGTAATGCCCCTGCCCCACCTTCATCTTGCAACGGTCCTTTCGATTTCCTGAACCAGAAGCGGCACATCGCCCACCCCCAGACTGCCCCGCATCACCGCGATGATCCGACCCGCCTCAAGCGCCCGCGCCTCACAGGGCACACGCCGGGCGGGATCGGTGATCGCTTCCAGATCCTCAACATGGGCAAGGCCAAGGATGCGGCGGTGCATCTCAACCCCGCAAAAGCCCAAGGCATCGACCCAGATCCCGCGCAACACGGCACCAAGTGCCGCCTCGGCCCCGGCCGCGTCCTCGGCATCTTCAAACAGGGTCCGCTCATACAGGATGCCAGTGCGTTCGCTGCGCCAAAGCTGCGCGAACTCTGCCACAAAGACCTGCCACACCTCGGTGAACTGCCCCAGCAAATGCGTCCGATAGCTGTCCCGCGCCCCGCGAATTCCTTCGTGCCCGCTTTGTGCGAAATAGCCGAGCAGGATATTGGCCAGAAACATCCCCACATCAAAGCCGAAGGGGCCGTAAATGGCAAACTCAGGGTCGATCACCTGACTGTCTTCGGGCGTCACCATCAACGACCCCGCATGCAGATCACCATGCACCAGCGTTTCGGCCTTGCCCAGAAAGGCGTGTTTCATCTCTTGCGCTGCGATCCGCAGGGCACGGTCTGCCCGCAAGGGCGCGATGAACGGCTCTAGCCCCGGCGTGTGACGGTTCAACTTGGCCGCAAAATAGGGATCGGAAAACACAAGGTTTTCGGTGATATCCGCCAGCGCGTGATTGGCGCAGAACAGCGCCATATCTTCGCGCAGCGCCTTGCCCGAAAGGGCCAAACCCGACCCGCGAAACAAGCTGCGCGCCAGAAACAGCCCCATGTGCCGCGCCAGATTTGGATGTTCGACGCCCCGCACCACCGATTTGCGCAAGATCACATGCGGCGTCAGGTAGCGCATCACGATCAGCGCCTGTTCTTCGTCGAAATGAAACACCTCAGGCACGCGGCCGGGATCACGAGCGGCATGGCGCACCAGTGCGTGATATTCAAAAAAGGCGCGGTTCAGCGGCAGGGGCCAACTGTCCCCGACCAGCCGGATATAGGGCAGCGCCTGCTTGACGATGATCTTGCCAGCCTCACCGGTGACGATGAAGACAAGGTTGAGGTTGCCATCCCCGACTTCGGCCACCTGCCAACCCCGGGCAGGCCCGATCCTGTCGGTCAAGGCCGCAAGCGCGCCCAAGCGCGCAGGCAAGGTCTCTGGCGTCAGCGCCGCGTAGCTCATCGTCGCCCCCCCGTCAGATCAGCCCGTATTGCCGCGCCTTGTTGCGCAAGAAGGGCAGCCCCTCGCCCATCACCACATCGCGGCTTTCCGCCACCGGTCGCCACACCGCCAGACCAAAGGCCACCTCGCTTGGCATGTCGATGAAGCTTTCCATCGCCAACCCGCCGGTAAAGCCCACCGCCTTGAGCGCGCCGAAAATCTCATCCCAGCGGACATTGCCAGAGCCCGGCGTGCCACGGTCGCTTTCCGACAGATGGATATAGCGCAGGTATTTCGCGGCATCGAGGATACCAAGGCTGAGCCCCCGTTCCTCGATGTTCATGTGATAGGTGTCGAGATGGATGAACAGATTGTCCGCGCCCACCCGTTCGACCATCTCAACCGCCTGCCATCCGGTGTTGATGATATGGTTTTCATAGCGGTTCACGGGTTCGATCCCGAACTCCAGCCCCAGCTTTTTGGCATAGGCCGTGGCTTCGACCAGAACGCGGGCGATGTTGTCCCGCTCGGCTGTGGTGGGGGGAACCCCTGTCCGCTCACCAATCCCGCCATAGGTGACACCGGTCAGTGCCAAAGCCCCGATGGCCGCTGTCTGGTCCAAAGCCAGCCGCAAGAAGTCCATCGCCCCGGCAGGGTTTTGCGAGGCGTAAAGCCCCGGTGGCAATCCCAAGGAACAGACGGCAGGCATCGCGTGCTTTTCCAGCAGGCGGCGTGAATGGCTGGCATCGACCGCGGCAGGCGACAGCAGCGCCACCTCGATGAAGTCCATCTTGTGATCCACCGCAGCAGCGACCGCGCGTTCCGCCCCGGCGTGATCCCACGCCATTGTCCACATCGACGTGTGAACCCCGAAACCCTTCATGCCTCATCCCCTTCCAGCAATGCCAAAGCCAATCCTTCGTCCACCATCAGGCGGTCCACGAACCCCGCCCGCAGCACGGCCCGCGTGGCCGTGGCCTTTGCGAGACCAGCCGCCAGCAACAAAACGTTCGACCGCCGCAAATCCGCAAGCCCGATGGACGGCGCCCTGAGGTTAAGGTCGGTCTCGGCCAAGGACCCATCCGCGCAAAAGAACTTGCCCGTCGTATCGGCCACCGCCCCCGCGCGACCGAGCGCCCTGATCTCATCCTCGGTCAGGACGCCCGTCGTCTGCAACAAAGCGTCGGACGAGCATTCCCCGACCGAGATCACCATGTGATCGGCCCGCTGCGCCAATTCCAACGCCTCGCGCACCATGCGCTGGCCCAATATGACCTGCGCCGCCCCGATGCTGTCGGCCAGAAACGGCGCGGGCAGGAACATCGCGCCCCCGCCTGTCGTCGCGGCCAGCCGCACGCAGACATCGAACGGACTGGTGGCTGAGGTTCGCGTCATCGACCCCATCAGCGACACGAAACACAGGTCAGGATTGCGCAAACCCGTCAGCGCCTCGGACATGGCGGCAACGGTCCGCCCCCAGCCCACGCCGACGACCAACGGCCCCTCGCGGCCCACCCGCGCCAGCCAGTTCGCCGCCAGATGCCCCACCGCGCGCCGCGCCGCATCATCGCTGTCGCCGGCATCGGGGGCCACCTGCACTTCGGCCAATCCAAAGCGTGCCGCGATCCGGTCCGCCAAGGCCAGTGTCCGCACGGATCCGTGTTCCAAGGATACCCGAACCAGCCCCAAATCGCGGGCCTCGGCCAGCAGGCGCAGCACCTTGAAGCGCGAAAGCCCCATACGGCGGCTGACCTCTTCCTGACTCATCTGGCCGATGTGGTAGAGCCACGCCGCCTGAATCAGATCGTCCCCTTCGCGACCCACGCCCACCGCCGCCTCCGTCACTTCGTCCGGGCAACTAGACACTTGACCGGCCCCTTCGTCAACGCATATCAACAAAAGTGCAAACGGTGCACAATGTTGCAACTGCAGCGTTGCACCCGCAGAAAAACGGAGACCTCGCTTGGCCTATGTGATCGGGATCGACGGCGGAACCGAAGGGCTGCGCGCCCATGTGTTTGACCTTGCCGGACGGTCGCGCGGGGTTGGCAAATGTGGCTATGAGACACGCTTTCCCGAACCCAGCCATGCCGAGCAGAACCCCGACGATTGGTGGCATGCCGCAGGCATCGCCGTGCGCGAAGCCATTGCGAACGCTGGTGTTTCCCCCGACCAGATCACCGCTTTGGCCTGTGACACCACCTCCTGCACCGTTGTCGCCCTTGACGCACAGGGCCGCCCGCTGCGCCCCTGCCTTTTGTGGATGGACGTCCGCGCCCATCGTGAAGCAGCCGATGTCGCCGCCTGTGGCGATCCCGCGCTGCGGCTGAACGGCGGCGGGCGCGGGCCTGTCAGCCCCGAATGGATGATCCCCAAGGCGCTTTGGCTGAAACGCAACCGGCCGGACATCTGGGAACGCGCCGCGATGGTGGGCGAGTATCAGGATTACCTGACCCTTCGCCTGACCGGGCGCTGGATCGGCAGCCTGAACAACGCCACCATGCGCTGGCACTACCAGACGCAGCACGGCGGGTGGCCTGTGTCGATGCTGGCCCGTCTTGATCTGTCGGACCTGCTGGACCGTTGGCCGTCGGAACTTGTGGCCGCAGGGCAGACCATCGCGCCCTTGACGGCGGAAGCGGCAGACCACCTTGGGCTTCGTGCCGGAACCCCTGTGGTGCAAGGCGGGGCCGATGCCTTTATCGGCATGATCGGTCTTGGCGTCACCGCGCCCGGCGACCTCGCGCTGATCACCGGCTCGTCGCATCTGCAACTGGGTATTGCCGAACGCTCCGTGCATGAGCCGGGCACTTGGGGCACCTATATGGATTGTGTCTATCCCGGACGCCCCGTGATCGAAGGCGGGCAAACCTCAACCGGATCGGTCATCGCTTGGTTCAAGCGCCACTTTGCCGAACATACGGATTTTGACACGCTCAACGCGCTGGCGGCGGCTTTGCCCCCCGGGGCCGAAGGGCTGCTTGCCGTCGATCATTTCCAAGGCAACCGTACCCCGCACACCGATCCGCTCGCCCGAGGCGCGATCACGGGCCTGTCGCTGAAACACACGCCCGCGCATGTTTACCGCGCCCTGATCGAGTCGATCTGCTTTGGCACGCGCGCCATCGTTGAGGCCTTCGGCGATGCCTTCCACCCCCGCCGCATCGTCGTCGCCGGCGGGGCGACCCGCTCGCCTTTCTGGCTACAGGTCCATGCCGACACACTCGGCCTGCCCTTGATCCTGACCGAAGAGACCGAGGCTTGCGCCCTTGGGTCCGCCATCCTTGCCGCCCATGGCGCGGGGCATTTCCCGACCATCGATGACGCAGTCGCGGCAATGGTCCGCGTGGCCCACACCATCGAACCCGACATGAC